>JALUZN010000376.1 GCA_027011835.1 Draconibacterium sp.
TTCTGGAAGAAGGGCTTCAACTAAGGCTTTATATTGATTGTGTTGCAATGTCATTTTATTTTAAAATAATTAAACCGCAAAGATGAAATTATTTTTTAATCCACCTACTTTTCAAGGTGATCCAAAAACAATTGTGCTTCAGCCCTGAATAATGTGTTTCTAAAAAATAATGTTTTTATAGGATTGAGGGCTATAAGCCCGGAGATTGGTTTAATCTCTATGTCCGTCCCTTTAAAGGGACGGCAAAGAATAATTCTACATAACAATAATTGATTATAACAATTATCCTTTGCCGTTGGCTTCAGCCAACGGATTAATTGAGGGAGTTCTATGGGTATTTCGCTTTACTCAATTCCCGAAAATCTATCTGGATTTAGTATATTTCCGGGGCAAATAAAAGTTTTATGCAGTCAATCGAGTCGAAAATAATAAGCCTGTTTACAAGTGGAATTAACGCTGTTAAGCCTGATGTTTTAATTGAAAGGAGTGTGGTTTATAAAAATGGTACGCTTTCAATAAAAGAAACTGAGCATACACAAGCTATTTTCGATTTAGCAGCCGTCGACCACATTTTTGTTATTGGAGCCGGAAAAGCTTCTGCTTTAATGGCACAAAAGATTGAGGAAGTTTTAGGAGATAAAATTACCGCCGGAGTTGTTGTTACAAAGTATGGATTCACAGCCGAATTACAAAAGATAAGGTTACTTGAAGCAGCACATCCTGTCCCCGATGCAAACGGAGTAAAAGCTTCGCACGCAGTTCTCGATATGTGCAAAAAAGCTGACGAATCTGATTTAATTATCAACCTGCTATCGGGGGGAGCATCGGCACTGTTGCCACTTCCTGTTGATGGTATTACTCTTGATGAAAAAATAGAAGTTACAAAAGAGCTTTTAAAATCGGGAGCAGGAATTGGCGAGATTAATTTTGTCCGTCGCCATTTGTCGAAACTAAAGGGAGGTGGGTTATTGGAACAAATATGTCAGGCAAAAGTAATTACATTGTTGGTTTCGGATGTTGTTGGCGATAAATTGGATATTATTGGCTCGGGAGTTACTGTGCCCGTTCAAAGAGATTTTAAAAGATGTTGGGAAATTGTTGAGAACTATAATCTTCAAACAACTTTCCCCAAGTCGGTAATTGCATTTCTCAAAGAACAAATTCAGAAAAACAAGAGAGAAACAGGGCAGCCAATTTGTAAAATCCGAAGTAGTAACATAATAATTGGTAATAATTTAAAGGCTTTAAATAAAATTAAAGTTGAAGCTGAAAAGTGGGGCTATAAAACGGCAATAGTAACTTCGGCTCTTGAAGGAGAGGCAAAAATAGTTGGGAGAAAAATTGCGGAAGATGCAATATTATTTGCCGAAACACAAGCTGCAAAAGGCGTAAAATACGGGTTTCTTTATGGCGGCGAAACTACCGTTACCATTAATGGAAACGGAGTTGGAGGAAGAAATCAGGAATTGGCATTGGCTGCGGCAATGGCATTGAACGGCTCGAAAGGAATTACAATTCTTAGCGGCGGAACAGATGGTAACGATGGCCCGACCGATGCTGCCGGTGCCATTTGTAATGGAGAAACAATTCGTGTTGCAGGGGCGAAAGGAATGAATGCTGCCGATTACCTCGAGCGTAACGACTCGTACAATTTCTTTAAAAGAATTAATTCGTTACTCATTACCGTACCAACCGGAACAAATGTTATGGATGTGCAAATTGTACTGATTGAGGTTTAAACGGAACACCAAAAAACAGTTAGTTATAATTTAAGGAATGATGACAGAATTTAAAACAGAAATAGTAAAAACGAAGGAATCCAATAAAATCTTTATGAT
>JALUZN010000377.1 GCA_027011835.1 Draconibacterium sp.
CGTGGAAACAATAATACACGGTACAGTGCCGAGTAAAATGTATTTTCCTGAGCTTCTGTTCCTCCTTCCACCTTAATTTTCGAAAGTTCTCTATTCCATATTTTTTCGCCTTCGCTTTTTATTGTCTCAAAATCTTTTTTGCCAATCTCACGCTCGAGGTTTAATTCTGCTTGCTCGATACTAATAAACGACGATGCAACTTTTACATTTATCTGCTCTCCCCGTTTTGTTTTAAATCCTATAACTGCACCAACTTTTTTCCCCTCATCGTTGTGGTTTCCGGGATTAATTTCATCGCCGTTCCAGGTCGAAACAGTTTTAAAATCTTTATCGAAAATAGCAACAAAATAGTTTTTAAAATTTTCGGGAACACTGCCTGAGTTGTATTTTGTATAACCAATTATTTTGCGCTCTTCGGGAATAATTTTTACCTCGGCACCTCGGTTTAATCCGTCGATTAAAACATACGAACTGTCCGATTCGGGAAAAGTAAACCGAAACTGAGCAGCTCTTGTGGTGGGTGTAATTTCGGTTACAATATCGTAATCGGCCAGATACACTTTGTAATAATTGGGTTTTGCAGTTTCGGCTTTATGCGAAAACCACGATGCTCTCTCTTCCTCTTTTATTTTAAGTTTGCCTTTTATCGGGAAAAGGGAGAAACAACCGTAGTCGCCCAGCCAATTACTTGCCTGATGTGTTTGCCTAAATCCGTTAATTTTCTTTGCATTGTAAGCGTACATCCAGTTGTTTCCGGTTGGCGCAGTTTGTGGTGTCCAGAAATTCATTCCCCATGGCAAAGCAATTGCCGGGTAGGTGTTTCCGTTCGACAGCGAAAAATCCGAATCACTTCCAATTAACGTATTTACTTTCGATATGTAATTCACTTCAACATTCTTAATCTTTTCAGAATTTGTCTGACAGCCTGCAAATGCAACAGTAACAAACAATATTAATAGGTACTTTTTCATAATAAATTATTTTACACTTTCGTAATGTTTTACAAAACTATCCATAAGTTAATACACAACAACTTTGTTTGAGCTACGCCCAATTTGTACAATATAGACACCACTTTTAAGTTTTACGTCTATTGTTGATTTTTCATTTTTAAAACTTCTAATTTTCACACCTGTAATTGTATAGATATTAACATTATTCTTGCCAAAGTTTTTAATAATAACTCCTCCTTCTTTATTAAAGACCTGCGGTTTTATAAACTTTTCTATTTTTGAAGAAACCAATCCACCTTCCACAGGTAAAAATTCGCCTTTTTGGGTTTGAATTTCCTGCGGTGCTTCTAAATAGCTTCCACTAACAGTAAACAACCCTTCTGAATCAGTTTCAATATTTAGTAATCCGTTGCTGTATCTAATTCCTTTAATCGAACGAGCACCGTTAAACAGGTTTTGAATGTATGGTGTTCCAAAATCGTAACGAAATCCATTTTTTATCATTACAAAATCAATCATCATAGCTGCCCCAAAGGTTGAAGGTCGTACTCCCATGGGGTAAGGAGTTTCCATATTATCTGTTATTTCGTACGATTCTGCAAGCCAGTTTCCCGACCTTACAATATCGCGAATACTAACATCGATAAGATTGCTTGCTTTTTCAACTTTTGAGTTATCGAGTAAGCCATACAATGTGTAGCCCATATCCGGATATTTTGGATATCCCAAACTTATTCCCCCAAAATTGTAATTGGAATTAAAATAATATGAATACCCGTATATTTACCCAATTATTATTATCTTTGAAATAAAAATAGAAGTATGTCATTAATTAACTTTATAGAACAGTTCCCCGATGAGGAAAGCTGCAAACTTAAGTTT
>JALUZN010000378.1 GCA_027011835.1 Draconibacterium sp.
TCTCTAAACAGTTTAAATTTTTTAAATCTTAATTAAATTGAAAAAATCTAAGAATAATTTCTGTTCGCTTTGTTATCCTCCGATTAAATCTATCTTTGCTTTCTTATAATATTTTATATACAATGAATTTATTTGATAGACATACTTTTCATATCCCGGTTCTTGGACTTGGATACTCGATTGATACCCCAATTTCAGTTGCTCCGTATGGAATTTCATCGGTTATTTCGCTGGTCGATGATACGCTAATTGAAAGTATGCGTGAGTTTTACAGCGAAAAGTTTGATATTCCATTTAAAGCAATTTCAAAAAAAGTTGATGATTTTAGGGCCGAGCGAATCTCATCGTACCTGAATTTGGTCGACGAAATTGTAACGCGCAAGGTTGATGAATTAAAAAAATCGGTTTCGACTGCGGGGGGTGAGTTGGAGAAATATATTGATATGCTCCCCGATATGTGTACAATTAAAGAGACATTTAATTTGGCCGATAAAAGTAAGCATGCATTCGACGAGCTTTCGAAGTGGGTAAATGAAAAACTTACTGTGGGGTCGATTGATGTGAATATAATGACCAAACTGGATAAGGTGAATTACAAAAATGGCGAAGAGTTACCGATTGAACATAACGATGCACACGCTGCATTACGTGGGTTTGCCAACAGTAATTTAAGTTCGGCATTGGTTTTGTCGGCCGGAATGAGTCCCCGTTTGTTTAGTTATATCGAAAACTTTAAAGATTTCTTCCCCAATAGTGCAGGGATAATTAAAAAACAAATTATTTTAAAAGTAAGTGATTTTCGTTCTGCATTAATTCAAGGTAAAATGTTGGCGGCAAAAGGACTGTGGGTTTCGGAGTACCGCATTGAATCGGGTGTAAACTGCGGAGGACACGCTTTCCCAACAAATGGCGTTCTTTTTGGCCCTATTTTGGAAGAGTTCAGAAATAACAGAGAGCGTTTGTATACTACTTGTATTGAGCTTTATAAATCGGCACTCGACAAAAAAGAGATTCGCCAACCCGCCGAAGCTCCCGAGTTAAAAGTTACCGCGCAGGGTGGAGTGGGTACCAGCGAAGAACACAACTTTTTGCTTGATTACTATAAAATGGACAGTGTTGGTTGGGCAACCCCATTTATGCTTGTTCCCGAAGTAATAAGTATTGATACCGAAACGATGGACCTGCTTGCTAAAGGGAAAGAGAAAGATTACTACTACAGTGGGTTGTCTCCTCTGGGTGTTCCGTTTAATAGTATTTACGGTGCATCGATGAGTATTCAGCGGTTGGAGATGGCAAAAAACGGGCAAGCCGGAACACCGTGTACAAAAGGCTTTTTAAAGTACAATACAGAATTTACCGAAAAGCCAATTTGCACCTCTTCGCGCCAGTATCAAACGTTAAAGCTGAAAGAGCTTGCCGAAATGAACTTGCCTAAAGAGGAGTATGAAAAAGCATTCAATAAGATAATTGAAAAAGAGTGTCTCTGTATTGGGTTAGGAGTTTCTACCATAAAATCGAAAAAAATGGAGGTTAAACCAACCGACCAGGTAACCGTTTGTCCGGGGCCAAATTTAGCTTATTTCTCAAAAATTTCGACATTGAAAGAGATGGTTGACCATATCTACGGCCGCACTAATTTACTCGACGAAGGACACCGCCCTCATATGTTTATGAAGGAGCTGAAAATGTACCTCGATATTTTTAAAGAGCGTTTTGAGGAGTTTAAAAAAGACCTCGATAATACAAAAGAGAAAAAGCAACTAATTAAATTTCAGAAAAATATTTTCGATGGTGTAAACTACTACAAAGAGCTTTTTGCTGAAAAGAAAAAAGAGGTGGTAGAGGAGATGGAAAAATTACTTGGCAAATATTCGGTTATTCATACCGAATTATAGTGGAGAAATTAATCGACATTCAATACTTTTCTATACGTAAGGTCTGCTGAGAATCTCTTTTTTTGGGAGTCTTTAGTAAAATATCCTTTGCCGTCCCTTTTAAGGGACGGATTTTAATATTACACCAGACTTTAGTCTGGTGGTTGCAAATATTGAACTGTTTTGGGCTTCAGCCATTAAATTTAGAAATAAAGAAAATTAATGGCTAAAGCCAAAAAATCTGGAACTTGCACACCACCAAGCTAAAGCATGGTGTAAAAAATGGGTAATGCGGTTTTTCGCAAAACGATTCCTTTGGAGCGAACCGCATTTTAAGTCAGCAATTCAAAATCATGAGTATTATAATAATGTTGTAAGAATATCCTTTGCCGTCCCTTTTAAGGGACGGACAGAGAAATCGAAATTAATCTCCGGGCTTCAGCCCTTAATCCTATCAAAATCATATTTTTCTGGAAATAAATTATTCAGGGCTGAAGCCCAATTGATTTTGGCATTCCATAAATCCGTTGGCTAAAGCCAACGGCAAAAGATAAATGTAAAAATTCACGGCGTGATTTCTTGCAAATTGCGGGGTTGTTATTTTTCTTCTGCTTTTAATTTACAACCCACACCGTGAATGCTTTCTAGAGTCAGAGTAAGAATATCCTTTGCCAATCAATGCTAAATCGGAGCAAAAATATCCTTTGCCGTCCCTTTTAAGGGGCGGACAGAAAGATTAAACCAATCTCCGGGCTTTAGCCCTTAATCCTATCAAAACCATATTTCCTGGGAAATAAATTATTCAGGGCTGAAGCCCCAATTGTTTTTGGCATTCCATAAATCCGTTGGCTAAAGCCAACAGCAAAAGATAATCCCGATTTACATCGGGAAAAAGAATAATTGTATAATTATTTTTGGAATTATTTCTCTGGCTATTTTGCTGGAATAAATTTAAGCGAAATGGAATTCACACAATGTCGTGTGTCTTTTTCGGTGTATTTTTCACCATAAAAAACATGTCCTAAATGGCCGCCGCAATTGGTACATGTAATTTCTGTTCTTCGGCCATCGGCATCTAGAGTTTTGGTTACCGCGCCTTTTATTTCGTCGTCGAAACTTGGCCAGCCGCAGTGCGACTCGAATTTGTCGGAAGATTTATAAAGCGGAGCGTTACATCTTTTACAAACATAAATTCCCTCCTTTTTAAATGTGTTAAATTTTCCTGTTCCCGGTCGCTCTGTCCCTTTATTAACAATTACGTACTCTTCGAATTCGGTAAGTTTATTGTACCCTGTTGTATTGTTTTCCATTTTTACATCCTGTTTTTGTTTATTCTCTTGTGCATTTATTGTAACCGAAATTGCAAAAAATGCCATTATCAAAATTGTTCTGCTCATAAGAGAGAAACATTGAATTGAGGGGAATGTTTAGTTGGGAGTAAGAATATCCTTTGCCGTCCCTTTCAAGGGACGGACATAGATTAGACAGGAATCAATAAAATTTTATTAAATTTTCTTTATTCCAATACCGGGAAGGTTGTTTAATGTAATTTTGCCGTCAATAACTTTCATTCCGGTGTAAGGGTCGTTCGAAATCAGTAGGTTTCCATCCAAATCGGCCCAGTCGGTTTTTGGCGAGAGTTGTGCTGCTGCCGAAACGGCACATGAAGTTTCGGTCATGCAGCCAATCATCACTTTCATGTTATTGGCATGGGCAAGATTTATCATTTTATGAGCTTCACGCAGTCCGGTGCATTTCATCAATTTTACATTTATTCCCGAATAAACGCCAACTGTTGATTGTACATCGGTAAGGCGTTGTAGTGCTTCGTCGGCAATAATGGGCAGTGGTGCATTTTGAGTTAGCCAGGCTGTCTCGTCAATCATGGTTTTTGGCATAGGTTGTTCAACAAAAACAATTCCTTTTTCTTGCAACCAGTACACCATGTCGAGTGCCTGTTTTTTGTCTTTCCATCCTTGGTTTATATCCACACAAAGCGGTACGTCGGTTACCGAGCGGATGGTTTCAATCATCTCTTTGTCGTTGTCGCGTCCCAGTTTTACTTTTAAAATTTTGAATCCGTCAGCCTCTTTTACCTTTTCAATAACCTCTTTTTTTGAAGCTATACCAATTGTAAACGAGGTATTTGGTGTCTCTTCGGCCGAATATCCCCATATTTTATGCCATGGCTGGTTCATTATTTTTCCGGTTAAATCGTGCAGGGCAATGTCAATCGATGCTTTTGCCGCTGCATTTTTGGGAGCTGTACTATCCACATATCCAAGAATTTCGTCCATTCTGAATGGGTCGGTAAACTGGCTTAAATCGAGGTTCGATAAAAATTTTGTGGCTGTTTTGTGCGACTCACCCAAATAGGGGGGCATCGATGCTTCTCCATATCCTGTAAACCCATCGTATTCAATTTTTACCAGCATCACCGGGGTAGTGCTTCGCGAACTTGTAGCCAGTGTAAAAACGTGTTTCAGCTGCAAACTGTAAGGTTCAAAGCTTAGTTTTAATCCCTGTTTTGGTAGACTTCCTCTTTTCATATTCGATTTACTTATTTGCGGTAAAACCATCCCTCCGAAAGTGAAGATGGCTGTGTTTCGTATAAAATTTCTTCTGTTTGTCCCCATTTTATATGATGTTTCTTATTTTAATAGATTGAAGTGTTTTTGTCTTGTGTCTCATATCTAACAATCTATTATAATTTAAATTACTATCAGTTTTGGTTAATACCAAGGGTGATTTTTAAGTTGCAAAACTCCAAAAGCATCGGCAGAGCCAACAACTCTTTTTGCACGTAAAAAACTGTTTTTTCTATATTCCGAGAAATCGTTGCTTTTGGGGTCGAAACTGTTTCGTTTCATCCTGCCGGCTTCGTTTATATATTCGGTTTTACCCAACGAAAGTGCCACGTGAGTAATTTTTTCAGCAGAGTTTGCTGTTGCAGCTTTCCCAAAAAAGAGTAAATCGCCGGTAACTACTTTATCGAAATTTGTTTTTGTATCAACCGGGTCGCCATAGCGTGCCTGTTGAGTTGCATCGCGCGGAAGAATCAGCCCGTTCATAAAAAAGAGTGTTTTTACAAAACCACTGCAATCCATTGCTCTGGCCGATGTTCCTCCCCATAAATAGGGGCGTCCGTTCATTTGTAAAGCCATGTTTTTTAGGGTAGTTGTGTCGGGGATTGTGTTGGTTTTAAATGTTTTGAAATCGACCCAGTTTTTTATTGGGGAAAAACCTGTTCTGCCATCGGGAAAACGCACCTGAATTGCAAAGTTATTTTGTCCGGTTTTTTCGAGAATATTGCCCATTGTAACATCCGATACCGGTAATTTAAAACTGTTTGTTTTATAAACAAATCCGTTGTTCCCTTTAAAAATTACCCGTTTCGAGAGCTTCCACTCAACAAATTCTTTTTGTGTGATGGGGAAAATACCCGCACCGTCGACCCACGAAATGTATTTGTCGGGGGTTTGAATTTTATACCAGCTTCCTTTAACTTTTAGAATTTTTACCGGAGTACCCAATAGTGCCTGAGTAATTAATTCGGACGAGTTGCGTGGCTCAGCCCGCAAATTTGCTACCGATAAATTAATTAACCCGAAAATGTGGTTGCCAACTGTCGAGTCGGGTAAAATGGTTATTTTATCGGTTGGGTTTAACGTCTTTAAACTTGTTAACAGGTCGGTTTTTAGTTTTAGGTTATCTGTCTCTCCCGTTAAAATAAGATTCCCTTTTTTATAAATGGCTTCAATTTCGAAAACCATTTCGCTTTTATCAATCGCTTTCTCCTGTTCGAATTTCTGAATGATTTCGGATGCTTGCTTTCGGTTATTAACATGGCACGAATACAAAACAAGGGGTAGAATTAGAATGAGCAAATATTTTTTGTTCATAATTTATCTTATTGATTAATAAGCAAAGATATAGAAAGATTGTGGTATTTTTGTAAAAAACAATTTATGTATTCGACTTTCGACATTCCCGTACTTTTTCAGGATGAACAGATTATTGTGGTAAATAAACCTGTCGACCTGCCTGTGCATAAAAACGACTTTATGCCGCACGATGCACCATACTTAACCAAATTAATTGGCGATTCAACCGGCAAATGGATTTACAACGTTCACCGGCTCGATTCGAAAACATCGGGAGTTATTGTGTTGGCTTTTTCGAGTGAGGCAGCTCATAATTTAACTCTTCAGTTTGAGCGAAAAGAGGTGCAGAAAACCTACGTTGCTATTGTTCAGGGAAATCCCGGGGAGGGAACATTTTCGGGAAAAGTGGTGGTAAAGAAAAAATCGAAGTTTAAAAAACCGGCGGTTACACATTTTAAAACCGTAAAGACTGTGCACACCAATATTTCATATAAAGAGAAAGAGAATGTCGATTTAAGTTTGGTGGAGATTCGTCCGGAGACAGGGCGTTGGCACCAGTTGCGACAGCACTTTGCTAAAAACCGGTTCGATATTCTTGGCGACTCGCACCACGGCGATTTTACGCTAAACAAAATTATTACCGAAAAAACGGGAGTAAAAAGGCTTTTTTTGCACGCTGTTAAACTGGAGTTTTTTCATCCCGAAACAAAAACAAAAATGAGTTTTGATGCCCCAGTGCCGGAAGATTTTGGACTGGTCTTTCAATTTCTTGAGGGAAAATAATAATTGGGTGTTAAAAATGATTGTTCCTATTTTATATCTTTGTGTCTCTAAAAATTGATTAGTTAGATTGTTAGACACAAGACGCTAGATACTAGAGATAAAACACAAGATACAACATAGATTACGGAATATTAGCAAATTAGTGTAATCGGTGTTGTTTTGTATTTTGTTGATTATAAAAT
>JALUZN010000379.1 GCA_027011835.1 Draconibacterium sp.
GGCCTAATTGTTTTTCAGCAGACCCGAATTAACAATTAAACAGTGTAAAAACTAAGTCGGGTTCGTTACGGGCCCGGCTTTTTTATTGAGGTTGGTCTTTGGGAGCAGAAAAAAGGTTGATTGAACTGATTGATAAATGTGTGGGTTTAGAAAAATATATTGGGAAACAAATAAACTACCCCCGACAAAACTGCACCCCAACCAATAATCGACAAAATCATATAAAGAACAATGTGCCGCCTGTGCGAATAATATTTATTTGCCAAAAATGCACCAACCGGAATAGTTAATAAAAACGGGGTTGCAAAAACAATTCCCCACAAGCCGTAAGTGGCTTTAATTTTTGCAATCATCCGGCTGCGTTTTGTAAAAATTCTTCGGTGCTTTTTGTTTTCTCGTTTTTGGCAATAGGCGTTGTATTTCCGTTTTAAAGATGGAGGGAAAATATTGCAAACAACCGGCCATAATGTATCTATGCTGCGAATAATATATTTTGAAAGGTAAAAGAAAAATAAAAATCCGCCAATGCCTCCGATTAAAACAGCAATTATTGCCTGCTTATAATCGAGGCCAATTAACATTGCATACGGAAGTGTAATAATGTATTTTACCGATGCAAGTAATATAACATGAAGAATTTTAATAACCATCTGTTTTATTCAATTTATCGTACAACGCTGCAAACAGAAAATTGTTTCACATTCGGTGGAAATAATTTCTTTAATTCAATTTCTTAACCCATTTTGTTTATAATTTGCTCTCACCTCTTGAATTTAGCGAACCACATTTATCGGATTTCCATTAAGAAATGCTTTTAAGTTTTCGGTTGCAATATTCATTAACCTTGTGCGTGCCTCGAGCGTTGCCCATGCAATGTGTGGTGTAATAAAACAATTTTTTGCTTTTATAAGTGGATTGTCGGCGGCAGGTGGTTCGGTAGAAAGCACATCGAGTCCGGCGCCGGCTATTCTTCCCGTATTTAAAGCTTCGGCTAAATCGTGTTCGTTAATCAATGGTCCGCGCCCCGTATTAATTAAAAATGCCGAAGGTTTCATTTTCGAAATTGTTGATTGATTGATGAACCCAATATTATCGTTGGTAAGCGGACAGTTAATACTAATAAAATCGCTATCAGCAAGCAGTGTCTCCAGCTCAACCTGAGTTGCCTGTAACCCGGTAGATTTGCGGCTGCGGTTATTAAAAATAATATTCATACCAAATGCCAGCCCTATTTTTGCAACTGCCTGTCCTATTTGTCCAAACCCAATTATTCCAAGTGTTTTTCCGGCCAACTCGGTTTGTGGTTTTTTCCGATACGAAAAATCAACACTTTTTGCCCAGTCGCCTTCAATAACCGAATTGACATGAACCGATACATTTTGTGCAAAGTTCAAGATATGCGAAAACACCATTTGTGCTACCGAAGCAGTACTATATGCCGGAATATTTGTTACTGTAATTCCGGCATCGTTGGCCGCTTGCATGTCAACAACATTGTATCCGGTTGCCAAAACGCTAATAAATTTTAAAAGAGGTAATTGCGAAATAACCGATTTATTTAAAACCACTTTGTTGGTAAAAATAATGTCGGCATTTTTTGCTCTTTCAAAAATTTTATCCGGTTCTGTTCTGTCGTAAACCGTACAATCTCCCAAACTTTCAATTCCTTTCCAGCTTAAATCTCCCGGATTTAACGTGTACCCGTCAAGTATAACAATTTTCATGTGTTTAAAATTTAGAATCAAGATACAAGAACCAAGACACAAGACAAGAAAATTAGTGCTTTAACTTAATCATGTTTTTTCTGTTTAAAGTAATATAT
>JALUZN010000380.1 GCA_027011835.1 Draconibacterium sp.
AGTCTGCTCTATATGAAAAGATTAACTAGTTTTTTATCATATGCATTTTATGATAAAGGAGCAATGATTAGATCATGTTTTACTGTTCAGCTTAGCATTTGTACTATCTCTTATCAACACAATGTAAACAGTAATTTACATTGAATATTCAATTATTAGTTTAGGCATTTAACCTTAAAAATCAATATTATGAAACTAAAAGAGAACTTATTTAAAAGCAGTGTTAATACAATAATTAATACGAAACTGCTTCGTAAAGCGGCAATTAAGAAGCTTGACAGATTTATTTTCAATTCGATTATGAACGACGATTCGCTTGCCTTTAGGGGGGAGAAAATTGAGCGGTATCATTTTTTGACCAGTTTAATGAAACAAGCAAGTTATAATCTCGACAAAGGATTTATTAAACCTGAGGTAACGCGTAAAATGGTAAATGTTTTTGCCGGAGACACTTTTAATAGTAAAAGGCTCGACAACATGCAAGATACACAGATAGCTTTTAAGGAGAAATATGGTGACTTTCCGCCTAAATTCTTAGTACTTTCTCCCGGGAAAGGATGCAACTTACGATGTACCGGCTGCTATGCTTCTTCTAATTCAGTGAATGCAGAGAAACTTGATTTTGAAACTTCGCGAAGGATAATTCGTGAAGCACACGACATTTTTGGCAGTCGTTTTATGGTTATCAGTGGTGGCGAACCTTTGCTTTACAAGAGTGATGGTAAAACGATAATGGATTTATTTGAAGAATTTAGTGATATGTTTTTTCTGGTTTACACAAACGGAACGCTTCTTACCGAAAAAGTAGCTCAGAAATTAGCCGATTTAGGGAATGTTACTCCGGCAATTTCGGTAGAAGGCTTTGAACTTGAGACAGAAACAAGAAGAGGAAGAGGGGTTTACAATAAAATATTAAAGGCGCTGGCAAATCTTCGAAAGGCTGGTGTTCCATTCGGAATATCGGTTACCTCTACCAGCTTAAATGCTGAAATGTTGACAAAGAGTGAATTTTACGATTTTTTCTTTAAAGAGCAGGGAGCTACCTATATGTGGCAATTTCAACTGATGCCAATTGGACGCGGAAAAGATGTTACTGAACTGATGGTAACGCCCCAACAAAGAGTTAAGCTTTACCGTAAATGGGAAAAACTCCTGTCAGAAGATGGTTATCCTGTTGCTGATTTCTGGAACTCTGCTTCTATTTCGAATGGATGTATTGCTTATGGCCGGTGGGGCGGATACTTTTACATCGATTGGAACGGCAATATAATGCCATGTGTATTTGTTCCTTATCATGTTGATAATATTAAAGATATTTATGCCGAAGGGAAAACATTAGCCGAAGGTATTCAGTCGAGGATGTTTAAAAATGGCAGAAAATGGCAAAAAGAGTACGGTTTCGACGTAACCGATCCCGATAAAAAAGGAAATGTTTTGATGCCATGTTCCATTCGCGATCACTTCCAGAATTTTAAATACAACATTCTTACTCCCGATGCCAAAGGAGAAGATGAGGATGCTGAAATTGCAATTAAAGATCCGAATTACGAAGAGGTTTTAAAAGACTACGATGAGGAGTTGGAGAAACTCACCTCAAAAATATTTGAAGAGAAATTTTTAAACGAGTTCCAAGGAGTGGAACAATAGGGGTGTTTGATTGAAACGTTTCCTGCCGTAAAAGGCAGGAAACTGTTTTCGTTTTTTGGGTACAATTAAAATCACCTGAAAAGATTTTTACTTCGACAAACGTTTTTTTACAGCCGATTTTGATAACTAAATAATCTCAAATTCTTTAAAAAATATGAATACCCGTATAT
>JALUZN010000381.1 GCA_027011835.1 Draconibacterium sp.
AAATTATCTTGAAAGTTTTAAAGACGGGGACTTTTCAATACCCCAAAAAGGTTCAGCCCTGACTAAAAGAATTGAAGAAATAAAATCATTTATTTCAAAGGAAGTTTATAAAAACTATAAAATGAGAAATACCTTAAGCAGAGTTGGTACTTTGGAGTTGGAGTCTTCAAAATCAGCTAAGGAATTTCTTGAAAGTAATTCAGATTTGAAACAAACAGTTTATGGCGATTTATTGGAAAATGTTTTAGTTCCAAGGTCAGAAGCATTTGATAGCCTCTCACAAAGAGAATTACCCAAAAGTGTTGTGTTCTTGGATGAAGAAGAACCAATCCAATTGTATTCTCAGTTAGTTGTTAAATTAAAAAATAAACCAGCTCTTATCGACTTTTGGGGGACTTGGTGTGGTCCATGTAAATATCAGTTTCAATATACAGACTCTTTAAAAGTATTTCTTAATGAAAATGGAATTGAAATGATTTATGCTGCATATGAATATAAATCTGATAGAGAAAAATGGAAAAAAATAATAGCTGCATATGATTTAAAAGGTAAACATTTGATGATTGGCGAAATCTTTAAAAATGACTTGAAAAATTATGACGCAGAAATAACAGGATTTCCAACTATTATGCTAATTAATGACAAAGGGGAAATTGTTGAGTCACAGGCTTATTTGCCAAGTGATGGTGAGAAACTAATATCTCAAATTAAAGAAAAACTGATAAATAACTTGCACTAATAAAATGACATGTGGATTTAATGCGCAAATCGATAAATAAAACAGAACCAGTAATAATGAGAAATTTAGTTTCCTACTTAGCAGTAATTGCAATTTTGTTTTCGTGCCAAACAAGACCAACAGAATCAGAGAACCCAAAGCAGGTAAGCGGTATTTACCCACAACTTGCCTATTATAATGATGAAGGCGAATGTGGAACAGGAGCAGTAGTTCTGTGGGCCGACCGGCTTTGGGTTATTACTTACGGGCCACATAAACCATTTGGTTCGTCGGACAAACTCTACGAAATTACGCCCGGGTTACAACAAATTGTTCGTCCTGAAAGTGTTGGTGGTACACCTGCCAACCGTATGATTCACAAAGAGAGTAACCAGCTGTTTATTGGTCCTTATGCAATCGATTCGGCACGAAATGTTCGCGTTATTCCTTTCTCGAAGATGCCCGGGCGATTAACCGGAAATGCCCGTCATTTAACCGACCCGTCGCATAAAATCTACTATGCAACCATGGAAGAGGGTTTTTATGAAGTGGACGTAAAGACACTCGATGTAACCACACTTTATAAAGATGGAAATGTGAAGCAAAATAACTCCGGCCATAACGATACCGATGTGAATCCTATAAATGCGACTCTTCCGGGAGCACACGGGAAAGGACTCTATTCGGGGCAAGGAGTACTGGTTTTTTCAAACAACGGAGAAGCTTCTGAAAAAGCATTAACCGATTTCGATATTGAATCGGGGGTTTTGGCAGAATGGAACGGGAAAGAGTGGAAAGTTGTTTGGCGCAACCAGTTTACCGAAATAACCGGTCCCGGAGGTATTTATGGAAATAAAAATCCCGAAACCGACCCGATTTGGGCAGTTGGTTGGGACAATAAATCGTTAATTCTTGCTGTTCGGAATCCCGAAACCGGATGGGATTTTTTTCGCCTCCCCAAAGCCAGTCACAGTTACGACGGTGCCCACGGTTGGAATACCGAGTGGCCACGAATACGCAATGTGGGAACAACGGAGAAACCTGATTATTTAATGACCATGCACGGAATGTTTTGGCATTTCCCGGAGAGTTTTACGGCCGATAAGAGTGCAGGAATCAGGCCTCGTTCGGCTTATTTAAAGGTAATTGGCGATTTTGCCCGTTGGCACAATCAATTGGTTTTTGGTTGCGACGATTCGGCAAAAAAGGAGTTTCTTAATAAACGCAAGCAAAAAGGAAATATTGAAGGACCGGGACAGTCGAATTCGAATTTGTGGTTTACTTCGCCCGAAAAACCCGATGAACTGGGACCAACTACTGCAAGTGGTTCTGTTTGGTTAAACGAAAATGTTAAGGCCACTGAAGTTTCCGAGCCATTTTTATTTGCAGGCTGGCCGGTGCGCTCTGCCTGGGTTCGGAACGGAGGCGAAAAAGATGCCGCTTTTGTTTTCGAGGTCGATAAAAATGGAACCCAAAAATGGGAGGTTCTAAAAACGGTAGCGATAAAAGCCGGTGCTGCCGCAAATATTGAGTTTCCTGCCGACGAAATTGGAGAGTGGATTCGGGTAAAAGCATTAAATAAAACGGTTGCAACAATAAGTTTTAATTTTACAGGAGACGAAAAGAGGGTGACAAATCCTGATGCAATTTTTACTGGATTAGCAAAAGTAAACAGCGACAATTCGGTTGGCGGATTACTGTACGGATTGGGCGATAATCGTCGTGCATTGGGGATTTCGGCGATAAATTTTGAAAAAGGACAGGAAAAGGAAACCCGTTACTACGAACTGGATGCCAATTTAAATTTGGTTGCAAAAAACGATTCAAAGACAAACACATTCATAAAAAAGAAGTTTGCAATTCCCGAAAATGTAGTAGAAATAGGGGAGTCATCGGTTTTAATCATCGACGATAAAAACCGCAGGTGGAGACTTCCTCTCGGAGATAATTTGTTTAAAAAACTTACAGACAAAGCACAATTGCGAATATGCCGGGAAGTGGCAACCGAGCGCGATTTGTTAAATTGCTCTGGTACGTTTTACGAACTGCCTGCCGAAAATGCCGATGGCTTTGCCAAAATCAGACCGGTGGCATCGCACAGTTTCAGAATTCACGATTATGCATCGTATCGCGGTATGCTGGTGATGACAGGCATCAATCCGGAAACAAAAGCAGGCGAACATATTGTCCGTTCTGCCGATGGAAAAGCTGCCGTTTGGGTAGGTGCTATCGACGATTTATGGAAAATGGGAAAACCAACCGGACACGGTGGTCCGTGGAAAAATTCACAGGTAAAAGCAGGCGAACCGTCCGACCCGTATTTAATAGGTTTTTACGATAAAAAATCGCTTAGGATTTCGCATAAATCAACCCGGCCGGTAACATTTAGTATTGAGGTGGAACCAATTGGGCACGGGCCGTGGATGTTGTACAAGAAAGTTGTTGTAGCACCGGGAGATGTTTTTAAATTTGATTTTCCGGAATATTTCGAAGCTCGCTGGATACGTTTTGTTGCCGATAAAGATTGTAATGCTACAGCATTTCTTGAATATAAATAGTTGTTGCCGGAAATTAGTAATTGAATGCAAAGGAAAATAAATAAGAAAAAAGAGTTTTCTCTTATATCGATATTTATTGTCTTTAGTCTTTTATTTTGAATCAAAATTCTCAACATGAAACATTCACGATAAAAATATTTCACACACAGAAGCATGATTATGTTAACACTATTTTGTCTTGTGTCTTGATTCTTGTATCTTGATTCTAAATTTTAAACAGATATGAAAACAATATATCTTCTTTTTATCTCTTTTCTTTTCATCTCGTGCGCTCAACAAAAGCAAAAAACCATTTTTGTTGAAGCCGAAAGTTTTAAGAATACGGGTGGTTGGGTAATCGACCAGCAGTTTATGGATGTTATGGGTTCGCCGTATTTAATGGCACACGGACTGGGAACTCCGGTTAAAGATGCAACAATTACGGTTCAATTCGAAAAGCCGGGTAAGTACTACCTGTTTGTTCGTACACGGAATTGGGCGGCACAATGGTCGAAAGCCGATGCGCCGGGTAAATTTCAGGTAATTATAAATAACAAACCTGTTAATTGTATTTTTGGAACAGAAGAGAGAAATTGGGCGTGGCAAAGTGGAGGCGAAATAACCATTTCAAAAAAAGAAAACCAATTGGCATTGCACGATTTAACCGGATTTAACGGCCGCTGCGATGCAATTATTTTTACTACCGACCCTGATTTTGTTCCTTCAAATAACTTTAAAGATTTCGATGCTTACCGCACAAAAAAGCAACTTGCGGCCAGAGAACCCAAAATAGCAGGCGAGTTCGATTTTGTTGTAATTGGCGGAGGAATGGCCGGAACGTGTGCGGCAATTTCGGCTGCCCGATTGGGGGTAAAAGTTGCGCTTATTCAGAATCGCCCGGTTTTAGGTGGTAACAACAGTTCCGAAGTACGGGTACATTTGGGAGCGAGAATTAATCAGGAACCTTATCCGGCACTCGGAAATCTAGTGAACGAAATTGGTCCGGTTCGCGGAGGAAATGCTGAGCCGAAAGCGTACTACGAGGACAATAAAAAGCTAAATGCGGTTTTGGCCGAAAAGAATATTTCACTTTTTTTGAATTACAATGCCAACAAAGTAGTTGCCAAAGAGAACGAGATAAAATCGGTTATTGCCGAAAACATAAAAACCGGAGAGCGGCTTGTTTTTAAAGCACCGCTTTTTGCCGATTGCACCGGCGATGGCACAATTGGTGCGTTGGCAGGAGCAGAATATATGACCGGGCGCGAAAGTTCGGCAACCTTTGGAGAAAACACGGCCCCCGAAAAGGCTGATAGTTTAACAATGGGAGCGTCGGTACAGTGGTTTGCCGAAACGAAACCGGATGCGGTAAAGTTCCCCGATATAAAATGGGGGTTGCCGTGGAACGAAAAAAAGGCCGAAGCAATTACACGGGGCGACTGGAATTGGGAAACGGGAATGGGACTCGATATGACAAAAGATTTTGAACAGGTTCGCGATTACGGCCTGCTGGTGGTCTTTTCTAACTGGTCGTTTGTGAAAAATCATTTGGCAGAAAAAGAGAAATTTGCCAACGAAGCGTTAAAATGGGTGGCGTACATTGCCGGAAAACGCGAGTCGCGCCGGCTGATTGGCGATTATATTATGGTTGAACAGGATTTAACTGAACGACGAATTTATGCCGACGGAACAGCGCCAACTACCTGGTCTATCGACCTGCATTATCCCGACCCGGAGAATGTGGAACTCTTTCCTGATGCTCCTTTTAAATCGATTGCCAAACACATTGTTATTTATCCGTACCCAATTCCGTTTCGTTGTTTGTATTCGAAAAATATTAATAACCTGATGATGGCCGGCCGCGACATCAGTGTTTCGCACGTAGCGTTGGGTACAGTGCGGTTAATGCGTACTGCCGGAATGATGGGCGAAGTAATTGGAATGGCCGCCGCTGTTTGTAAAAACGAAAAAACCAATCCTCGCGGCGTGTATAAAAACCATTTTGCCGAAATGGAGAAGCTGATGGATAAAGGTGTTGGAAAACCTGACTTACCCAAAACTCAAACCTATAATCTTGGGGGAACGCTTTTAAAAGAGTAGATTGATTTAAGGGTAAGTTTTATCTCTTTTGTTTTTCCTTCGCCTGTTTCTCTTCTATTTTTGCAAGAAAATATCGGCAATATCGAAAACTGGAGTTTCGTCTAAATCAACTCCCAAATTTGTAACGGTGGCAATAATAAGTTTCTCTTTCGGATACATTAAAATAGATGCTCCTCCTCCGGTTACTTTGCTTGCTCGCCCGTAAATTGTGTCGCCCGATTTGGTTTTTATTAAAAACCAACCGTGGGTCTGTTTCGATGGAGTTTTATTGTAGAGAGGAATCGGTTTAAACATCTCTTGTTTTGCTTTTTCAGAAAGGAAATCGGAGGATATGATGGCATTGCCCAGTTTTACCAAATCTTCGGCATTCGACAGTATTCCTCGCGATGGGGCGCAAAAGCGTAAATCGCGGTGAGTTGCCGGCGTAATGTTTTCCACAATGTTATTTTCAAAAAAGTTTGTTCTTCCGTTTATTGTTCTATATGGATCGTCGGTTGTGGTATTGGTTAGTTTAAGCGTATCGGTTAAATAGTTTTTTATAATTTTGGTAAACCTTTCCTTTGTAACTTTCTCCATAATTGCACCAAGTAGATTATAGTTAAACATACTTCGTGATTGATAGAGCCGGGGAGGAGAGAGTAACGAATCGTTTTTAAATTTATTGAGTCCACTTTGAATTGAGATATTCGATTTCCAGTTCTCTTCTTCGCTCAGTCGTTCTTCACGTATCCCCGAGCAATTATAAGCTAAATCTTTAAGTGTTATTTTATACTTTTTTTTGGGGAAGTCGGGGAGGTAGTGCCAAATTGTTGAGTCGGGGTTCAATAGTCCGTTGTCGACCATTTTCATATATATTAGCGATGTGTAAAGTTCGGAAAGCTCCCCGATTCTGAATTTTGTTTTGCGCGTTGCATCAACATTTAAATCTTTCGATGCCAGCCCCATTGCTTCAGAGTAAATTATTTTTCCATTTTTCGAAACAGCAATTGCGGCACCCGGAACATAGTTTATGGTAACATAGTAAAACATTTTTTTTCGCGCCTCTTTAATCTCTTTAACGTATTGCTTGTTGTAACTGATTTTGTCTGTTTCCGTAGTATGGCAACTTGTAAAAACCACTATTAAACTAAGAAAAAGCAGAATTTGAATTCCTTTTTTCATTTTAAATTCGTTTTAAAAAATGTTTGATTTATACCAAGTTAACCTCGTATTGCCGCATTGAATTTATTCTTTTGCACAATCTCATCGTTAAAATATTCCACCATAGCTACGGCTATGCCGAAATATTTTAACTCAACCTTGCACAAAATAAT
>JALUZN010000382.1 GCA_027011835.1 Draconibacterium sp.
CATGGTATTTAAATGAGATATTAACATATATTGTTGATATAATGGACTTTAAATCAATAATCACATAAAATCAGCAGACTCTAATTACTGAAAACAGAATCAAAATTCGACACGAAAAGAACGATGATTTTGTTTTGCTTACAGCCAGCCCGCTCGAGTTACAGAAATTCGTTATAAAATACGAAAACTCAGAAAAGGCATTTAAGGAAGGAATGAACATACTTTTAACCCGGGTTAAGTGATTACAAAACTTACAATATCTTTTCGAGGGTTGGTGAAAAACAGAGTTTTATACCAAGTTAACCTCGTATTGCCGCACCAATCCGAAAGTTGAATTTATTCCCATTTCTCATCTGCTAATTCTACTAACCGTCTACCTCAATTTATATATCCTTGATAATCAACAAAAGATTTCTTCGGAATAAAAATGTATTGCAAACAATTAATAGAAAAAGAGATAAGCCATTAAAATAGCTGCTATAATTCCCACAAAATCGGCAATTAAGCCACAAACAACAGCATAACGTGTATTTTTAATTCCCACCGAGCCAAAATAAACGGCAAGAATATAGAAGGTGGTATCGGTAGCCCCCTGCACGGTACTAGCCACACGGCCAACAAACGAATCGGCTCCATGAGTTGCCATCACATCCACCATCATTCCACGTGCTCCGCTACCACTTAGCGGTTTCATTAATGCCGTGGGAAGTGCTGCTATAAAATCGGTATTTACACCCATTTTTTCGAATACCCACGAAACACCCGAAACAAACCAGTCCATTCCTCCCGAAGCACGGAAAACGCCAATAGCAACAAGAATTGCAATAATGTATGGAATTATTTTTACAGCAGTTTTAAAACCATCTTTTGCCCCTTCAATAAAAGCTTCGTAAACATTAACCTTACGCCACACAGCCATAGATATAAAAGCTACAATTACAGCAAACAGAATAAAGTTACTGGCCACTTTCGACACTTCGGTAATTGCTTCCTTATCGAGTGTCGAGAAATACCAGATTACCCCGACAATAAATGCGGTAAGTCCGCCCAGATAGGCAAGAATAGTTTTATCGAGTAAATTTATTTTTTGGTAGATAGCCACCGAAATAAGGCCGGCAATGGTTGAAAAATAGGTAGCCAGCAAAATAGGAATAAAAATATCGGAAGGGTTTGCAGCTCCAAGTTGAGCGCGATAAACCATAATACTAATGGGCAACAATGTTAGCCCCGACGTGTTTAAGACCAGAAACATAATCTGAGCATTCGATGCGGTATCTTTGTTCGGATTTGTAGCCTGCATCTCTTTCATAGCTTGCAAACCCATTGGAGTTGCCGCATTTTCGAGGTTCAGCATATTTGCAGCAATATTCATTAATATTGAACCGTGTGCAGGATGATTTTTCCCAAGTTCGGGGAAAAGTTTATTAAAAAACGGGCCAATCAACCGCGAAAATACGTTTACAATTCCACCCTTCTCCCCTATTTTCATAATGCCCATCCAAAGGGTTAACACTCCGGTTAACCCCAACGAAATATTGAAACCTGTTTTTGCCATATCGAATGTGGCTTTAATAATTTCTGGGAACACCTCTGTATCGCCAAAAAAGATAAGGCGCACCAGAGCAATTACAAAAGCTGAAAGGAAAAAGAAAATCCAAATATAATTTAATGCCATACGTATGCTGTTAGATGCACCTCAAAAATACACTTTTAAACGAGGTTGTCAAATTAAAATTACCTGACACTCGACACAACTACAGAAAGCATCTTCGGAAAAAAGATTATTTCAATATTACAAACTCATTAAAAT
>JALUZN010000383.1 GCA_027011835.1 Draconibacterium sp.
AGTATATACCGAGCATTTATTGAGATTATTTTCTTTAAAAAGAAGTTGTATTTCCTTTTAATATTTTAAATTTGATTTTCAATTCTGATAAACTAAATCTTACAATAATGAAAATTTCAATTTTAATCGTAGTCTTTGTTTTAAGTTTAACTGTAAATGCCCAAGAAAAATACAATGGTTTAAACAGTAATTTGGGAAATCTGTTTTTAATGTCCGATGCAAAATCGCGTTCCATCAGTCCCGAAAATTTTACCGGCGAAAAAGGGAAAGGTGGTATGGCAACACTCGAAGAGGGAAATGCACGCAAAGCAGCACGCAATTTAGGACAGGGCTGGAAAGTAAATCCGTATGTAATTATTCAGCCCGGCGAAACATTTACATTGGCCGAAATTAATGCTTCAGGAAATATTCAACACATTTGGATGACACCCACAGGCAATTGGCGTTACTCGATATTCAGGATTTATTGGGATGACGAAACCGAGCCTTCGGTAGAGTGTCCGGTTGGCGATTTTTTTGGAATGGGCTGGGGCGAATATGCTCATCTTAGTTCGTTGGCAGTTTGTGTAAATCCGGGTAGCGCATTTAACAGTTACTGGCAAATGCCATTTCGTAAAAAATGTAAAATTACAATGGAAAATATAGGGCCCAAAGCAATGAGGGTTTATTATCAGATTGATTATTGCGAAACCGAAGTTCCTGAAAATGCTGCCTATTTTCATGCACAGTTCCGGCGTGCCAGTCCGAATAAATACAAAGAGCCGTACACAATAGTTGATGGAATTAAAGGGAAAGGACAATACGTTGGAACCTACCTTGCCTGGCAGGTAAATAATAACGGTTGGTGGGGCGAAGGTGAAATTAAGTTCTATATGGATGGCGACACCGATTTCCCAACCATTTGCGGGACCGGAACTGAAGACTATTTCTGCGGTTCGTACGATTTTGATACACGCACGAAAAATGCAGCCGGGGTTATAGAGAGCCACTACACCGAGTTTAATACTCCTTATTGTGGAATGCATCAGGTAATTCGCGGCGACGGGCACTACAAGGTAATGCAGCGTTTTGGCCTTTATCGCTGGCATATTGTCGACCCTATTCGTTTCGAAAAAGATTTAAAAGTTACTATTCAGGATTTGGGATGGAATGCCGACAGAACCTATTTGCCGCAAAAAAGCGATATCTCTTCGGTGGCTTATTGGTATCAGCAGGAGCCACACAATCCATTTCCAAAAATATTGTCGAGAGAAGAGTTGGAAATACATTAAAAAGATGAAACGACGGAGATTTATTAAAACAGCTGTAGGAGCAGGTTCGCTGTTGGTTTTGCCGGTAGGACTAAAAGCATTTGGTAAAACCGTAAATTCACCATTAAGGTTTGGCGTTTGTGCCGATGTTCATAAAGATATTATGTTTGATGCCGATAACCGGTTGCAGGCTTTTGTTGATAAGGCTTCGGAACATAATCTCGACTTTATAATTCAATTGGGCGACTTTTGCAGACCTTATGATTACAATCGGGAGTTCCTTTCAATATGGGATAAATACGTGGGCGATAAATACCACGTAATTGGCAACCACGAAATGGATGGTGGATTTTCGAGAAAAGATGTAATTGATTTTTGGGATATTCCAAAATCGTATTATTCGGTTGATAAAAATGGTTTTCATATAATTGTTTTAGATGGAAATGATAAAAACCACTCGAAGCACAGGGCTGCCGGATATGCCCGTTTTGTTGGTGAGAAACAGTTGCGATGGCTAAAGAAAGATTTAAAAGCAACAGATCTGCCATGTTTAGTATTTTCGCATCAAACACTCGAGCATAACGACGACGGAATTGAAAACAGAGAGGAGATTCGTACACTATTCGAAAACGAAAACCGGGCTGCCGGTTTCAAAAAAATAGTTGCCTGTTTTAGTGGGCATCATCACACCGACTACACAACAGAAATAAATGGAATTTATTATGTTCAGATAAACAGTGCGTCGTATGGTTGGCTGGGCGAGAAGTGCCAGACTATCAGGTACAGCGAAGAGATAGACCGGAAATATCCGCTAATGAAATTTACAGTTCCTTATAAAGATTCGCTTTATGCATTTGTTGAGGTAAATGACGAAAATCTGAAAATTGAAGGTGTGGAAAGCTCATTTGTCGGGCCTTCGCCAAAAGATAAAGATTGCCCTAAACGCCCTGAGAATAAAAGGATAGTTCCGTTTATTGAAAATAGAAATCTTAATCTTTAATATATTTAATCCGAAAAGCAATTTGATTGTGTATTATGACTGAACGTTTTATTCTGTTCGTTTGGTAAAATAACTGCTTTGAGTAACTTCGTAACTATTATTCAAAACAGAACCAGATGGAACGTTTTCTTGCTCAGGCGGCAAAATATATTTTCGAAAAACATTCAACCGAGTTACACGAAATTTGCGTGGTATTTCCCAATCGCAGGTCGGGGGTGTTTTTTACTTCGTACCTTCAGAATGAAATTTCAGAGGCGGTTCTGGCGCCTGCTGTAACAACTGTAAACGAGTTGATTTCTGGTTATTCAATACTCTTTCAGGGCGAGAAACTTCAGCTTATCTCTATTTTATACGAGATATTTAAAAAACATACAAAAACCACCGAAACCTTCGACGATTTCTATTTCTGGGGCGAAATTCTTTTGGCCGACTTTAACGATATTGACCGTTATTTGGTCGATGCAAAAGATATTTTTACAAACATTACCGATTTAAAAGAGATTGAACAGGTTTTCGACTATTTAAGTGAAGAACAGAAAGAGACTTTGGAGCGATTTTGGGGAAGTGTGGCCGTAAACGATAAAAAAGAGTTTCAGGAGAAACATCTTGAAATATGGAAAAAGCTTTATTCTGTTTATTCCGAATTTAAGGAGGTGTTGAAGGCGAAAAATATGGCTTTTAGCGGAATGATTTACCGGCAGGTTGCTGAAGATATTGAAAATAACAATTTTAGTTTCAATTTTAAAGCGTATTACGTTGTGGGGCTGAATGCGTTAAATAGTTGCGAAAAAAAGTTCTTTACCTATTTGCAACGGGCAAAGAAAGCAGTGTTTCTATGGGATTACGATTTGTCGTACCTCGAAGATAAAAAGAATGAAGCAGGCCTTTTTATGCGTGACAACCTTGTAGATTTTCCCCCGCCATTCGATTTTATTTTCAACTCCCAAAATTTCAATAAAAAGAAAAAAGTGAAACTTGCAGCTGTGTCGTCGGTTTACGGGCAGGCACAGCAAATTCCTGTTTTTCTGAATGAAACCAAATCCGATTTTGTACCTGAATTCGATAATACAGCTATTGTTCTTGCCGACGAATCGCTTCTGTTTGCGTCGTTGGGAGCCATCTCCGATGATGTGAGCACAATAAATGTTACAATGGGCTACACGGTAAAGAATTCGATGATTTACGGATTTTTAATGCTTTTGGTAAATTTGCTGAAAAACAGAAAATACAACGAGGAGAGAGGAGAGTATGTTTATTACCGCTATGTAACCGATGTTTTAAATCATCAACTTTTTTCGTACTGGACAACCGCCGAAAGTAATGCATTTTTAAACGAAGTGCGCTTAAGAAACAGAGTAACAATTGAACTCAATTCGCTTGGCTTTACTGAATTTCATAAAAAAGTGTTTACGCTTCCCAAAAAAACAGAGGAGTTTAGCAACTACTTTTTAGATGTTTTAAGCGAAATATATGCGCGTATTATAATTGCCGAACCCGATAATAGAATGTTGCTCGAAATTATTTATGCTATTTTTCAGGCTATTGAAAAACTCAATTCGGTAATAAAAAGTGTTAACAAAGAGCAGAAAACAGAGATTAGTGAAACGGTCTATTTCCGGCTATTTTCGCAATACCTTGGTAAAATATCGGTAGCTTTCGAGGGCGAACCATTAAGTGGAATTCAGGTTATGGGAATTCTTGAAACACGCTGCCTCGACTTTAAAAACTTGATTATTTTAGGATTAAACGAAAACAAATGGCCACGCACATTTACTGCGCCGTCATTTATTCCGCACAATATTCGCAAGGGATTCGGGTTGCCCGGAATCGATGAACAAGATGCTATGTATTCTTACTATTTCTATCGCTTAATTCAGCGGGCAAAAAATATTACGGCAACATACAGTGTTGTAAAACAGGGGATTAATACAGGAGAATTAAGCCGGTATGGTTATCAGTTGCAATACGACTCGGTACAAAAACCGGAAATGATAAATCTGAATTTTTCGTTTGGGAACGACCCGGTTGCGCCCATCGAAATCAGGAGTTCGAAACAGATTTCGGAAAATCTGCTTAGTAAAAATACAGTGGAGCATCCTCTTTCGCCAAGTGCTATAAATACCTATTTGCAATGTAGTTTACGTTTTTATTTCAGATATGCAATGGATTTACCCGAGCCCGACGAAGTAAAAGAGGAGATTGACGGAATGATATTCGGTAATATTTTTCACGATACGATGGAGACACTGTATGCTCCTTTTGTTGGGAAAGTGATGAACAGAGCGGATTTCGATGCAATTTTAAAAAACAGGGTATTGATTGAAAATGAAATTCATAAACAGATTGCCTATCACTATTTTAAAGAGAAGGGGAAAGGGAGCAAAAAGGTTGAGCTAGAAGGGAAAACGGTTTTAATTTATGAGAACATAAAAACCTATTTGAACCAACTTTTGCGGGTCGACCAAAAACTTGCTCCTTTTACAATGGTTGCTCTCGAAGAGAAATACCAAACTGCTCTTAAAATTGGTTTAGACGAGCAGTTGGTGCAGATTTATATTGGCGGCAGGGTCGACCGTGTTGACCGTGTAGAAGGTGTTACAAGAATATTGGATTACAAAACCGGCTTTGTTAAAGGTTTAAAATTTACCGATATCGATGAGCTTTTTGAACGTGATATAAAAGAGCCTAAAAAGGAGATATTGCAGGCACTTATTTATCTGTTGCTGTTTGTTGAAAATAACGATGTGCCCGACATAAAACCTGTTGTGTATGTTTTAAGAAATCTGTTTAAAGAGAAGTTTGAGCCTGATGTGATTTGGAAAGGACACGACTTCTCTTTTGATGAGTTGAAAGACGATTTGGTAGATAACCTAAAGCAGTTAATTGCCGACATTTACTCGCCTCAAACGGTTTTTACTCAAACTCAACACACCGATAAATGTAAGTATTGCGCTTATAAAAAGATTTGTCGTAGGTTTTAGCAGTTTTATTTTAATACTACTTTTCTCCCATAAATTTTCGATACAAATCGGGACGAAGTTTTTTGGTACGTTCCACCGCCTGGTCGTGCTTCCAGTTGTCAACCAGTTTGTCGTTGCCGCTTAACAGCACATCCGGAACTTTCATCCCTTTGTATTCTGCCGGCCGGGTGTAAACAGGCGGACTTAAAAGGTTGTCCTGGAACGAGTCGGTAAGTGCCGAAGTTTCGTCGGAAAGAACGCCGGGAATGAGGCGAACCACACTGTCGGTAATTACTGCTGCCGCCAGCTCGCCACCGGTTAGAACATAATCGCCAATCGAAATTTCCATTGTAATATAGTGGTCGCGAATACGCTGGTCGATTCCCTTGTAGTGCCCGCAAAGTATAATAATATTCTCTTTTAATGAAAGTGAGTTTGCAGCTTGTTGGTTGAAAACAGCTCCGTCGGGGGTGGTAAAAATAATTTCATCGTACTTACGCTCGGCAGTTAATGTTTCAATTGCTTTTTCGATGGGTTGAATTGCCATAACCATTCCCGCACCTTTCCCATACGAATAATCGTCCACTTTTCGGTGTTTGTCCTCCGAGTAATCGCGAAGATTATGAATGTAAATCTCAGCAAGCTCTTTCTCTTTGGCGCGTTTAATTATTGAGTGGCTAAACGGGCTTTCCAATATTTCGGGTAAAACAGTAATTATATCAATCCTCATTCTGCTTTTTTGTGCAAAGATAGTTTTTAAGGTCGAAAATCAGAATTTATTATTTTATCAGTAATCCTTGTTTTTCTTCCAAAAAACGAGCAAAAAGGACAAATGGGCAGTAATATTTTCGATAGCAGGAAAATATGGCAGCTTAAAAGATGATAAATATCATATTTGCGTGGTGGAACGTGAATTGTTTACGTGTCGTCGGAATTTGAAATTAAAATATAAACAATTAAAAATAAGGAGGAATTATTATGAATTTAGTAAGATTTAGCAATCCGGTTTACAATACAAACAGAGGTTTGGTTGATGAATTATTCAATAACTTTTTGAATAATGACTACCACGAAGATTACGTAAATAACAGTAGCAGAAAACCTGCAAGCAATGTCTTCGAAACAGAAAACGAGTTTAAAATTGAGGTTCTATTGCCGGGATTTTCAAAAGAGAATGTTCAGATAAATTACAAGGATAATATTTTGACAATAAAGGCTGAGAACAAAAAAGATGTGGAGGAAAAGAAAGAGTATCTGTATGAGCACCGCGAGTTTGGAGTTTTCGATTTTGAAAAGCAGTTTCGTATTCCAAAGTCGGTAAACGACAAAAAAATTAATGCAAAATTCGACAATGGAATTCTCTACATTGTTCTCCCCAAAAAAGAGGAGAAGGTTGAAAAAACTCCAAAAG
>JALUZN010000384.1 GCA_027011835.1 Draconibacterium sp.
TTAAGAAAACTAACAGATAAAACACTCTATTCGTTATATTGAATTATTAGATTTTTAGACACAAGACAAAAACGATATCACTGAATATCAATTATTTGACACAATCGCGGTCATTTGGGTATTTCAATGATTATCAGCATGATATAAAACATCCCGTAGGCTCCGCAGGAATCCCCTCGGGATAACGAACCATTACATTGGAAGCTATTTAAAGTCAAAATAAAAATCAGTTTTACAAAAACTATTAACAATTTAAATACAAGAAAAATGAATTCAAAAATTAAATCAATCTCTGCAATTGAGATTTTAGATTCAAGGGGAAATCCAACAGTACGAAGTTATGTAGAATTGGAAGATGGAACAAAGTCTGTTGCATCGGTACCTTCGGGAGCTTCAACAGGTCAAAATGAAGCAATTGAACTTCGCGACGGAGAGAGTCGTTATGGCGGGAAAGGTGTTCAAAAAGCGGTAGATAATGTAAATACGATTATTTCGAAAGCATTGATTGGAACAAATGCGACCGAGCAAAAACAGATTGATTATTTAATGATTGCGCTAGACGGTACAGAGAATAAGTCGAATCTCGGTGCCAATGCTATTTTAGGCGTTTCGATGGCCGTTGCAAAAGCCGCAGCTATTTCATCGAATATACCTTTATACCAATATTTGGGAGGTGCCAATGCAGTTCGTATTCCTGTTCCGTGTATGAATGTTTTAAACGGTGGAGAACATGCCGATAACAGTGTCGATTTTCAGGAATTTATGCTGGTACCACACGGCGCACCTAATTTTAAAGAAGGATTGCGTTATGTGGCAGAAACGTTTCATGTATTAAAAGCCATTTTAAAGAAAAAAGGAATGGCAACAAGCGTTGGAGATGAAGGTGGTTTTGCACCAAATTTAAACAGCAACGAGGAAGCAATTGAAATTATTATTGAAGCAATAGAGAAAGCCAATTACAAACCGGGAACAGATATGTCGATTGCTCTTGACAGTGCAGCCAACTCTCTTTCGCCAAATTTAGATGGCAATTACAATTTACTGTGGTCGGGACGAGGTAAATTAACGAGCGATGAATTAATCGCTTTATCGGGAGAATGGATAGAAAAATATCCTATTATACTTTGGGAAGACCCGCTTGCAGAAAACGACTGGGACGGGTTTTCAACTTTCACAAAAAAATACGGCGATAAAATTGAAGTAGTTGGAGACGATATTTTTGTTACAAACAGAAAATATATATCGAAAGGGATTGAACAACAGACAGCAAATTCAGCATTAATAAAACTAAATCAAATAGGAACAGTAACCGAATCGATTGAAGCAGTAAGAATGTGTAGAGAGGCAGGCTGGCGCTATTTCTTATCGCACCGCTCGGGAGAAACAGAAGATACTTTTCTTGCCGATTTTGCGGTAGCTATGGACGGTGGCCATCTAAAAACAGGCTCGGCATCGCGAAGTGAACGAATAGCAAAATACAACCGGCTACTCGAAATAGAACACCAGTTAAAAGGAAATTCAGAATACCGGTGGAAATAATTTTAAAGTGAAGTTGTTTAAAGTTACAATCGAGAATCTGCCACTCACTAAAAAGCCCTGTAACTTTAAACAACTTCAATTCCTCCCTGAAATATTTTTCAACAAAAAGAATATTTTTTATTTCGACTCAACGCATTGATTATTCAAAAAATAGAATTAACAAACAATCTTCAATTCCCGTTTTTTTACATTTATTAACATTTTTTTTTTGTGAGTTATTTTACAAAAAGTAATTTCGACGCCTATCGAGATATGTAGATT
>JALUZN010000385.1 GCA_027011835.1 Draconibacterium sp.
GAATAAATGGGAATTATAATCCCAGTTTCTCTTTCATTAATCCGGGAATTTCGCCCGGTTCTTTTGCAACCGGAACACCGGCAGCGGCAAACGCTTTAATTTTTTCGGCTGCTGTTCCCGAGCCGCTCGAAATAATTGCTCCTGCGTGTCCCATACGTTTTCCGGGAGGTGCCGACTGACCTGCAATAAATGCAACAACGGGTTTGGTCATTTTGTCTTTAATAAATTGTGCGGCCTGCTCTTCGGCATCGCCACCAATTTCGCCAATTAAAACCACTCCTTCGGTAGCCGGGTCGTTTTCGTACATTTCAAGTAAATCTTTAAAGTACAATCCCGAAACCGAATCGCCACCAATTCCAACACAAGTTGTTTGTCCCAATCCGGCGCGTGTTAGCATATCAACCACTTCGTAGGTTAATGTTCCCGAACGCGAAATCAGTCCAATGTTTCCTTTTTTGAAAATATTTCCCGGAAGAATTCCAATTAAACACTCTTCAACGGTAATTAAACCCGGGCAGTTAGCACCAATCATTTTGGTTCCGTTTTGCTTTAAAACCGGAGTTACCCGAATCATATCTTTTACCGGAACACCTTCGGTAATGCAAATTACCAAATCGACTCCTGCATAACTTGCTTCTAAAATTGCATCGCCGGCAAATGCTGCCGGAACAAAAATTACCGATGCGTTTGCACCTGTTGCTTTTACTGCATCTTCAACAGTATTAAATACCGGAACACCATCTACCTCGGTGCCTCCTTTTCCCGGAGAAATTCCACCAACAACGTTTGTTCCGTAAGCTTTCATTTTACTGGCATGAAATCCGCCGTCTCTACCTGTAATTCCCTGTACAATTACTTTGGTATCTTTATTTATTAAAATGCTCATTTCTTTCTACTTTAAACTTACTACTTTGTACTTAATTCTATGGCCTTTTTAGCCGCTTCACTCATTGTTTCAACGGTTGGCAACCCTGTTTCTTTAATAATTTCCAAACCTTCTTTTGCATTTGTTCCCGACAAGCGAATAACAATTGGAATATCGGTTTTAATCACATCGAGAGCTGCAACAAGTCCGCGTGCCACATCGTCGCAACGTGTAATTCCACCAAAAATATTAATCATTACTGCGCTAACATTTTTGTCACTCAGCAAAATATTCATTGCTTCAATTACTTTTTCGGGATTCGACGATCCGCCAATATCGAGGAAGTTGGCAGGGTCGCCGCCATACAATTTAATCATATCCATGGTAGCCATTGCCAACCCGGCACCATTTACCATACAACCAATGTTTCCATCGAGTTTAATGTACGAAAGGCCTTTCTCGGTAGCATCGAGCTCTTTTTGCTCATCTTCGGTAACTTCGCGCATTGCCACAATCTCTTTTTGGCGGAAAAGCGCATTGTCGTCGAAATTCATTTTTCCGTCGATGGCCAACACTTGCTTATCAGGCGTTAAAACCAACGGATTAATTTCAGCAAGCGAACAATCTGTATCCTGATACAAATTATACAATTTCACTAAAATTGCAGCTGCCTGGCGTAACTGTTTCGGGTCGCTAAAAAGCTGCAACGCAACTTTACGAGCCTGCCAGTCCATTAATCCCTGAGTGGCATCAATCGGCATTTTAATAATTTTCTCAGGAGACACTCTTGCCACCTCTTCAATTTCAACGCCACCTTCGGCACTTGCCATTAACGTTACCGATTTTGTATTCCGGTCGTTAACAAAGCCAATATAAAACTCTTTTTCTATGTCAACTGCATCGGCAATCAACACTTTCTCAACGGTTAGTCCTTTAATGTCCATACCAAGAATGCTCTCTGCATGTTCAATTACCTCGGCTTTGTTGTGTGCCAGTTTTACACCACCGGCCTTACCTCGCCCACCAACATGAACTTGTGCTTTTACAACTCTTAGTTTGTCATCATCAGACACACTCTTTTTAACCTCATCAACCGAATGGTACACATCGCCATCCGGAACAGGAATCCCGTACTTCCTGAATAAATCTCGGGCTTGATATTCGTGAATTTTCATCTCTTATTATGAATGTTAATGTAAAAATTACTTGCGCTAAAAGTACAATATATTTACATATACATACCTATTAATATGTCTCTTTTTTAACGATTTTTTGTGAAAATTTGCTAAAAAAATTCATTGCAAACAGAAAAAGAAAAGCTCTTCATAAAAACAGTCGTTTTTTCAATTAAATTTGCAAAAAAAGGAACAGGTAACATTTTCAAGATAAAACGGTTTTACACAAAAATTAGTGGGTAGAAATACAGATCTCGCTATTGTGTATAACCAAACGTTTACTCATAAATTTAAGCTGATGAAAGAGACAATTAGACAAGTGATTGAGCAAGAGGCGCAAGCCGTTAAAAATATTCCAATTGAAGACGACTTTATTACTGCAATAGAACTAATTTTCCAACAGGTTCACAGAAATAAGGGGAAGCTTGTAGCCAGTGGAATGGGCAAAGCGGGGCAAATTGCATTAAATATGGCAACCACATTTTGCTCAACCGGAACGCCGGCTGTTTTCCTCCACCCCAGCGATTCGCAACACGGCGACCTTGGAGTACTTCAAGAGAACGACGTTTTACTGGTCATCTCAAACTCGGGAAAAACCCGCGAAATAATTGAATTAATTCATCTGGCCGAAAACCTGCATCCCGGACTTCCGCTCATTGTTATTTCGAGTAATCCCGACGGTATTTTGGCAAAACAAGCCGATGCTTTTCTTTTTACCGGAAACCCAAAAGAGGTGTGTCCATTAGGATTATCACCAACAACTTCAACAACAATAATGACTGTAATTGGCGATGCGCTGGTTGTTTCGATGATGAACAAAATTGGCTTTACCAACGAAGAATATGCCAAACGGCATCACGGTGGTTATCTGGGCGACAAATCGAGAGCACAGGCTGAGAAGAAATAAAATACCAATTATTCAATTCTATTGTTTTTAACGGTACCATTCTATTTTGTATCTTTGAATTAATGGAAAACAAAAAAATCGATAAAAATAAGCTGATTCGCTATTGGATTGACAGCTCTGATGAAGATTATGAAACGATGATGGTAATGTTCAATTCAAAAAAATACAGTTGGTCGTTATTTATCGGTCATCTAATGATTGAAAAATTATTAAAAGCTTATTTTTTAATGAAGAAATCGGAATACCCGCCATTCATCCACAATTTATTAAGATTAGCCGAAAAATCGGAGATTGAGTTATCAGACCAAAGAAAAAAGGAACTTGTTACCATTACAGCATTCAATATTAATGCACGTTACGACGATTACAAAATGAGTTTTCAGAAACTTTGCACACCGGAGTTTACTACAGAATGGATTGAAACAATTAAAAAAATCAGACTATGGATAAAAAAGTTAATACTGCATTAATAAGCTATATACAATTAATACGCGAAAAATATCCGAATTTTGAGAGTGCTTATCTGTTTGGATCTTTTGCAAAAGGAAACCAATTAAAAGATAGCGACATTGATTTAGCATTAATATTTAAAGATTTAGATGATTCGAACCGTTTTCATATTCAGGTTCAATTAATGCTTCTTGCCGCTCAAATTGATTCTCGAATTGAACCACATCCGATTTCGAGCGTTGACTTTAACTCAGGGAATCCTTTTGTAAATGAGATTCAAAGCACAGGAATTGAATTTCAAGCATAATTTTTACAACTATTTATGAACTTTAAAGCATTACAAAACGGCTCCGATATAAGGGGTGTGGCACTGAAAGGTGTGGAAGGCAAAGAGGTAAATCTCACTTCGGAAATAGTAAAAAAGATTGGAATTGCCTTTAAAGTATGGCTCGAAAAACAGTTTCAGGAAGAGAAAACAACTTTAAAAGTTGGCGTTGGAATGGATTCGCGCTTGTCGGGGCCCGAATTGAAAAAGGCTGTTTCCGAAAGTCTCTCGGCTGCGGGAAGTAAAGTTTACGATTGCGGACTGGCATCGACTCCGGCGATGTTTATGTCGACCATTTACGATGAATTTAATTTCGACGGAGCAATTATGCTCACTGCCAGTCACTTACCGTTTAACCGCAACGGATTGAAGTTTTTCACAAAAAACGGAGGACTCGAAAAAGCCGATATTTCGGCTATTCTTGAGATTGCAGAAAATATAAACCTTAATAACTACACACAAAATAAAACCATTGAAACGGTCGATTTAATGGCTGTTTATGCCAACCATTTTGTTGAAAATATCAGAAAAAAAATTAATTCCGAGAATTATAACTTGCCTCTTAAAGAGTTCAAAATTGTGGTAGATGCCGGAAACGGAGCAGGCGGGTTTTACGCCACCGAGGTAATTGAAAAACTGGGCGCCGACATAACCGGCAGTCAATTTTTAGAACCCGATGGGAATTTCCCCAATCACATTCCCAACCCTGAAGATAAAGTGGCCATGGAGTCAATCCGCAAGGCAGTGATAGAAAACAGTGCCGACCTCGGAATTATTTTCGATACCGACGTTGACCGTGCGGCAGTTGTTGACAGCAAAGGAAACCCCGTAAACCGGAACAGTTTGGTTGCGTTAATGGCTGCCATTGTTCTCGACGAACACCCCGGAACAACCATTGTTACCGACTCGATTACTTCCGACGGATTAAACTATTTTATTGAAGAGAAACTAAAAGGGAAACACCACCGGTTTAAACGGGGCTATAAGAATGTAATTAACGAATCGGTTCGGTTAAACAAAACCGGCGAGCCTTCGTGGCTGGCCATAGAAACCTCGGGACACGCAGCATTAAAAGAGAACTATTTTCTCGACGACGGCGCTTACCTCGTTTCGAAAGTGGTGATAAAAATGGCGCAGTTGCGGAAAACAAAACAGACCATTTTAAACCTTATTGAGGCGCTACCTCAACCCAAAGAGAGCAGCGAAGTGCGAATAAAAATTAAAACCGCCGACTTTAAAAGTTATGGCGAAGCGGTAATTAATGCTTTACAAACTTTTGCCGGAAACCGGGCAGGCTGGACAGTTGTTCCGAACAACTACGAAGGAATTCGGGTTGCCTGTAACGAGGACAGTGGTGCAGGCTGGTTCTTGTTGCGGCTTTCGCTGCACGACCCGGTAATTCCGTTAAATATTGAATCGGAAAAAGAGGGCGGAGTGAAAAAGATTGCAGGAGTTTTGGTTGAATTTTTAAAACAGTTCGACAAGCTGGATTTGGGGGCGTTTGATAAATTGAGTTAGAAAATGAGAATAACAAAAGAAAATACAACAGGATTAATTATCGACATTCAGGAGCGACTGTTTCCGGTGATGCACGAAAAGGAGCAACTTTTAAACAACTGCAAAACATTAATTGGCGGGCTGGCAGCGCTGAATATATCGTTAATTACAACACAACAATACACAAAAGGATTGGGCGAAACCGTGCCCGAAATAAAGGAGGTAATTCCCAACTTCTCGTTTGTTGAAAAACGCAGTTTTAGCTGTTACGACGAACCGGAAGTTTTGGAACAGCTAAACAAAACGGCTGTAAAAAATATTATTATCTGCGGAATAGAATCGCACGTTTGTGTGTTGCAAACGGCTGTTGATTTTAAGGCGGCAGGATTTAATCCGGTTATTGTAATGGATTGTGTTTCATCGCGGGCAAAAGAGAATATTGAGCTGGCAAAAGAGCGTTTCAGGCACGAAGGTATTTTAATGACATCGTACGAATCGATTCTGTTTGAACTCACCCGCTCGTCGGCAGCACCCGAATTCCGCGCCATTTCGAAACTGGTAAAATAATCTCGATTCATTTCATAATTCGGGTTGGTTCAATATTTAAATAGATTTCCAGAAATATTTAAACTTTTGGGTTGCCGGTCGGTGAATGTATGATTTCGTAAGGGATTGCGGATTTCAAACCTATCAGTTTACCACCCAAAATTGATGCGTGATATACCGCTCGAAAACCTCTGAAACCCTTATGAATTATACACATTGTTGTGGTGTCGTTATTTCTCTTTCTCAACCAAATAGACAGTTCCTTTTCCTTTACCAATACTTATAATTATCTGTTCTTTTTTCATATACTGCAAGTCTTTCTTTATTGTATTTATATTGATGTTTTCAAATCTTTTTGCTATGTCTGATATTTTCAAAGGTTGATTACTTATTAGATAATTTTTTATCTCCTTTTGTCTTTCGTTCAAATATCCACCTTTTGACTTAAATACATCATATTTTGCATCAAGTCTTTGAGTTAATACGCTTAATTTATCAAGAAAATACAATGTCCATTTTGATATATTTTCATTTTCCTTATTTCTATTCTTTTGCCCTTCCATTAATGCTTGATAATACTCTTTTTTTGTTTTTTCTATCAAGTTTTCAAATGATACATACTGAATGAACATATAGTCTTTTTGTAGTAACACAAGAGTTGTCAATAACCGAGAGAGTCTTCCGTTTCCGTCTTGGAAAGGATGTATTGATAAAAATTCATAGACTAAATTCGCAACAATAATCAAAGGATGTATTTCTCCTTTTTCAAATTGTTTATTCGTCCAAGTAATTAAATCATTCATTTCATTTTGAACTAAATGAACTTCTGTTGTATTAAAAAT
>JALUZN010000386.1 GCA_027011835.1 Draconibacterium sp.
GCTTTAACGAAATGCGTGGCGAAAAACTTTACAATACCGTTCTTGTTGCCGAGCAGGGGAAATTGATTGGAACTTACAGCAAAGCGTTTCCGGGTTACAGCTATTTTACACCGGGAAGGAAGTTTCCGGTTTTTGAAAAGGATGGTGTTAAATTTGGTGTAATTATCTGTTCCGATGGAGGTTTTATAGAACCTGCAAGAATACTTGCGTTGAAAGGGGCATCAATTATATTTGCTCCTCACTACAACTATATTAAACCCAAAAGTTTGATAAACCATTTTAAATTGGTTCGCTCCGACCATATTGCACGTGCAGTTGAAAATAGTGTCTGGTTTGTGCGAGGTAATAATGTAAATTTAGGAGAAGACAGAGGATTAGAATACGATGGCATTGGATACGGAGACAGCTATATAGTGGATCCACTTGGCGAAATAGTTGTAAAAAGTCAACGTAATGTGGAAACATTAATTTCGTATTCGATTAATACCGAATTTACAATAACTCTTCCCGGATTAAAAACCCGTTCGGAAATAAGTGCTAAAGAATTAGGCGAAATATTACTGCAAACCGAAAAGGAAATGGAAAAATAAAATGATTAGATAGAAAAAGAGGAGTTTTATGAAACATACAATATTGATTCAAACAATGTTATACTTGCTGATAAGTATAACATTGTTTGCAAAAAACGAATTACAGGAGAACGATAAAGTTGTATTTCAAAATAAGGATGTTACCTTTTGTTTGTCGGAACAACCTTTTAAAATTATTGTCCGTTCTTTTGACGATAAAGTTATTTTTAGTAGTTCAGAAACACCATCGTTTAAAATAGGTGGAAAATGGATGGCAGTTGAAAAGATAGTTTCAATAAATAACCCATCGAATGACAGAGTTGAGGCGGTATTAAGATTAACAAATGGTGCATCGGCAAAACTCAAAATTAATCAAAGTTCTCCTACATTTTTTCATGTTGAAATATCGACTGACGAAAAAAATGTTACTGCTGTTAAAGGTGTAAATACACTTAATCCGGTTGAAGAAATATACGGTTTTGGTGAAACATGGAACGGAAGTGTTGCACAGCGTGGAAAATCGATTGATTTATGGGATGTTGGTGGAACGCCCGATGAATGTGCATACATGCCCTATTACGTTTCGACTCAAAACTATGCCTTTTGGTTAGAGTATGGCGGTTTGGTTAAGTTCGATGTTGGCAAAAGTAATGCAACTGAAATCAGGTGGGAATCAATGGACAGTAAAATAATTTTTAATCTGTTTATCGGAAATAGTGTGGCAGAATCAATACAAGGATTTATTAAAAACACAGCCGGCACTCTTGCTAAACCACCCCGCTGGGCTTTTAAACCCTGGGCATGGCTTATGCACGACCCCGATAAACCCGGTGCCAATATCTCAACATTAAGAGGCCCTCATTTAATTGATATGGTTAATAGGTTTAAAAAGATGGATATTCCGTTGGGAGTAACCTGGATGGAACCGCCGTGGCAAACCGAACGGACATCGTTTATTGCTAACAAAAAATTTGATTCTGATTTAAAGGGAACCATCCGGAAATTAAACGAAATGGGTGTTAAAACACTGGCTTGGACAGTTCCATATACTTTAGAGAGTTCTCCAAACTGGCAGGAGGCGTACGATAAAAATTACCTTGTGGGGATACCTGACAAAAGGAAGACTGACAAAATAAAAATAACACATTCGGGAGAGACCAGAGGGAGAAACTACAATTACATCGATTTTACAAATCCTGATGCTGTAAAATGGTGGCAGTCGGAAATTGAAAAAGCTCTCGATCTCGGATTTGTCGGTTTTAAACTGGACGATGGACAGGGTTTGCAAAAAGATGCCATTTTATATGGAAATAAACGTGGTGTCGATTTGCATAACTCTTATGCTTATTATTATAACAAAGCATTTTACGATTTGCTCAAAAAAAGATTGGGAGATGATTTTTTAATGATTCCACGTGCTGCATTTACCGGTTCGGGCAGCGTTACAAATTTTAAATGGCCCGGCGATTTAAGTGTCGATTTTGGGAAGAACGGTCTTCCTTCATCGGTCTTTTCTACACTTTCTGCAAGTTTATCGGGACTGCCATTCTTGTCGACTGATATTGGAGGCTTCGATTGGCTGCCCGCTTCAGAAGAAGTTTGGTTACGTTGGGCGCAGTTTGGAGCCATGTTACCGGGCATGCAAACCTTAAATATGCCGTGGTGGTATTCCGAAAAAGCACAACAACATTATCGCTATTTATCGTGGTTGCATACCGATTTAATTCCTTACTGGCAGAGTTTGGGAAATATGGCAGTTGAAACCGGAACTCCAATTTGCAGACATCTTGTCTGGGACTATCAGGACGACATTGAGACATGGCGTATTGACGATGAATTTACCGTTGGTGAATATTTGTTGGTGGCTCCAATTATCGAGCATAATCACACAAGAAAAGTTTATTTCCCTGAAGGCCGATGGTACGATTTCTGGGATGATTCAAAAATTTATGAGGGTGAGAGTTGGATAACATATAATAAAGGAGGCAAGGACCACCTTTATCGGTTTCCACTCTATGTTCGCGAGGGAGCAATTATTCCACTTGCTGTGCAGAATGAAGTGTCAGGTTTTGGCTGGAAAGAATCGGCAGATTATATTACAATGGCAATATGGCCCAAACACAATGGCGAAAGTTCATTCACCCTTCACGATTTAGAAAATCCTGTTGAGTTTAACGTGAGCCAAAAAGATAAAAACATTGTTATCAAGTGGAGCGAATCGAAGAAAGATTATCTGCTGCGAATTCATACCGATAAAAACAGTTCGCCCTTAAAAGTACTTTGTGGAAATAATGAAAATGAGCTTCAGTTTTTTAAAACTGTTGAAGAATTCATAAAATCAAAAAAAGACGGTGTAGTTTATTTAGCAAAGAAAAACAAAGTAATTATTCGTAAAAACAGCGATAAGAATTCGGGATTAGTAAAAATTATGTTTTAAACAATTTCAATAACAAGTTATACCTATTATTTTATAAATTGCGCTGAAAGACATTTTGTAATTTATCCCGAATTTACGTCGGGATTAATGCCGATACTCAATTAAAGTGGCTTTAGAAAAGAAATGAGCTAAAGGCGCAATTTAATTGGTAATCGGTATTATTAGCAATACTATAATCTTTTTATTAAAGTAAAAATCATAAAAAATGGAAAAAAGAAAAATCACACGTTTTAATCTCTTAGTAAGTTTATTAAGCTTATATATCGGAGTGCAGGGTTGTACACAAAACTCAACACAAAACTCGACACAAACAGCACATAAAACTACTGATACAGTTGTTGACAAAACGGCAATAACGAATAATCTGAATTATTTAGCTCATAAAATAACTACCGAAAAGACTGCTCCGGAATCACTTGCTAAACTAAAAAAACAGCGTGCTGAATTAAAAGAAAAAGTTATGGATATGATTGGGCTAAATCCGATGCCGGAAAAAACCCCGTTAAATGTTAAATATATTGGCGACAAAGTTGATTTGGGAAATTGTTATTTCCAACGCGTTGTGTACGAAAGCCGACCAAAAGTATATGTTGCAGCACATTTATTCATACCTAAAAATGTAACCTTTCCGGTCCCAGCTATAATCCATGTTCCGGGGCACAGCCGGAGAGATAAATACAGACCACACGCACGAACCTATGCTGAAAATGGGTTTGTGGCAATTGAACTGCCCATGGTGGGCGAGGAGGGTAAAATTGGTGCCGGCTGGGATGCTTGTGGCGAACATGGTCAGTATCTAGGGCATTTTAATTGGTATAATACCGGATACACTCCAGCAGCACCCACAGTTTGGGATGGTGTCAGAACTGTTGATTTCTTACTTACACTAACCGACACTTCGGGTACTAAAATGGTTGATGCAAATAAAATTGGAATGGCAGGATTATCTGGCGGCGCTCCCAGAGTTTTATTTACAGCCATTGCCGACCCGCGCATTTCTGTAGCCGTGGCTAACGAAGGAGTAACTACTATTGAATATTACAATAAACCACGCGGTATTAGCAGCACCTGCGACATCCATCTTTTTTACAACTATTATGGAATTTCGTATGGAGAACTATTTAGTTTAGTTGCACCGAGGAAACTTATGATTCAAAACGGTACTTTAGATGAATTATACCCCAACCCGATGCCTGTAATTAATTATTTAAAAACCGTTTACAGTTTGTACGGAGCATCCGATTCATTCGATTATAAAACCTACGAACAAGGACACGGATACAGTACTCCAATTTGGAATGCAGAAAACGAATGGATGGACAGATGGCTACGAAATGGAAACTCACCCCTAACAATTTACAAAGAGGAATTCGATGCCGAATTAACTTGCTTCCCCGATGGAGAACCGGATGACATGGCACATGTTGAAACAGTTTTTACGCCCAAAACACCCCACTGGAATATTCAAAATTTAAATGATTTTGAGGTCTATAAAAAAACATTGATGTCGGCCTTGCAAAGCAAAATAATCCGCACAGCATTTTTGCCCATCAATTCGGAAATGAAAACAACAGAAAAAACAGATGAACGGGGTTTTATTGTTGAACAGAAACGACTTGGGATGAATGATAATTCAATTGTTCATAATGGTTACTATCTGTATAAACCTGGCAAAAAGCGTAAAACGATTCTCCTTATTTCAAAGGAAAAAATTAATCTTTCGGAGTTGAAATCGTTGTTTTCTGGCAGTTACCTTCCAAACGGTTTTAATTTATATTGTACCGAAATTACCGGAACCGGGAATAATCCGTGGCTAACCGATAGTCATTGGAAACTATCTCGATTTGCCGAACTTTGCGGACACACACAGGCTTCGTTACAGATTAACGATATTCTTGCCGCTATCGATAATATTAAAACTGAAAGTAGTGTCAACTCTTCTCAAATCTATTTGTGGGGCGAAGGCGACCTTGCTGTACCGGTTTTATACAGTGCCGTTGTAAATGACAAAAATGTTGCCGGAGTGATTTTAGAAAATGCGCCCGATAAACATGAGGGAATTACTCCGGTAATCGAATCGAATTGTAATACTGCGCTTTTTAATATTCTTAAATATGCTGATATTCCACAAACTGCCGGTTCATTATTTCCAAGAACAATTATTCTATATGGAAAGAAAAAATCAGGTTTCTACTGGACGGAAAACATGTATTCAAAATTAAATAAAGAAGATAGTTTTGTTACGATGGATGGAACGGTTAAAAAAGTTCTGGAAGAAATTAATTTAAAGTAAGCAGATATGAGCAGAAAACTTAAAATAGGAATTATTGGTTGTGGTACAATTGCAGATATTCAGGCTCAGGCAATTATAAAATCGGAGAATGCAGAACTGCAATCTGTATTTAGCCGTAACATTGAGAAAGCAAAAAGATGTGGCGAAAAGTACAATGCCAAATGGTTCGATAATTTGAAAAGTTTCATCTCCGACCCCGATTTAGATATTGTCTCAATTTGCACGCCAAATGGAAATCATCTTGAATATGGAGAAAAAGCTGCCGTAGCAGGCAAGCATGTTATTGTTGAAAAACCCATTGAAGTTACGCTTCAGCGCGCCAACAGATTAATAGAAAAATGTAAAGCCAACAATGTAAAGCTGGCGGTTATTTATCAAAGTCGATTTGTTCCCGAAATTCAAAAGGTTAAACAACAAATTGAGGATAACGAAATAGGCGATATTTTTATGGGCGATGCCTTTATAAAATGGTTTCGCGGTCAAGACTATTATGACAGTGGAGTTTGGCGTGGCACATTAAAATTAGATGGTGGCGGTGTTCTTATAAATCAGGGAATTCATACAATAGATTTATTACAATGGTTAATGGGAGATGTTGACACAATTTACGGGCAAACAGATATTTTTACACATAAAAATATTGAGGGCGAAGATAATGCTGTTGCAGTTTTAAGGTATAAAAATGGCGCAATTGGAGTTATTGAAGGTTCAACCTCTGTGCAGCCTGCCCAGTCGCGACGAATAGAACTTCATGGTAAAAAGGGCAGTGTAATTATTGATGATAATAATGTTGAGATTAAAATCGAATCTCAACAAAACAGTTGGACAACCGAAGAGAACGAAACAAAATCCAGTGGTGCTTCCAGTCCGCTTGCCGGATTTTCAATTGAGCCGCACAAAAAGCAATTCGAAGCAATTGTAGATGCAATAAATACAGATTCTACGCCACCGGTTTCGGGCGAGGAGAGCCTAAAATCTCTGGCAGTTGTACTTGCAATTTACGAATCTTCAAAATTAAATTCCGTTGTAAGATTAGATGAGTTTATTGAACAAAACTCATAATACAATGTGTTATTTATAAAACTAAAAAATAGCTGAACTTTATGAATTGACCACCGTAAATAAACTAAACTTTTTAATCATGAAAAAAAGCGAATATTCAAGGCGCAAATTTATCAAACAGAATTCTATTGCCGGAGTGGGAGCAATTATTACTCCTTCAATTATTTCTAGTATCAGGAAGGAGACCGATGTTCCTGCAATTCTTGGTGGCAAACCTGTAC
>JALUZN010000387.1 GCA_027011835.1 Draconibacterium sp.
TTCTTTGTAAGGGATTATTTTAATTATATTATCATCGATAAGTTTCAAATCTCTCAAAATCAATAAACTGTCGGCGGCTAATTCGGCAAGTTTTTTAATAGATTTTTTATTCCAACTATCACCTTTTTTTATTCCTTCTCTGCTATCCGTTAGAAGAAATGGCGCTTGAATGATAAAATTCAAATGGGTTGTTTCTTTGGTCGGGAAAAAGCAAAAAGCAGGAAGATTTTTAGGCTTTAATTTCCCTTTCTTGAGAAAGAATCCAACAGAATAAGAATGTATTAACTCCTGAATTTGTCTTGAAAAAAGCACTAGTTTTTCCTTTTTTATTTCTAGTCCAATTTGTTGAGACAATTCAAGGTATTTATAAGTAATATCTCCTTTTTCTTTTTTTTCCCCAATAATTCGTTGAGTATATATGCCGGATTCACCATTGGCAGTCCACTTAACTTCCTTTAAACTTGAAAGAAATAAAATCGGGTAATTTAGTGACTTTAATTTGCCAAGAACATCGGAATATGCTTTATCGGCAGGCATTTCTTTTTTATCAAAAGGAAAATAAAATACAGTTTCATTTTCAGCTCTTTCAATATCTTTTACCAATTTAACAGGAACAATAAAGCGTTCTATTTTGAATTGAAAATTACGGTCGTAAATGTGTGGAGTTTCAGTATATTGAAAAACTGCTTTAAATCCAACACCAAATTTCCCAATTGTAGATTGGTTTTTTTTATTCGATTGAGCTACAGCTGTAATAGAATTTATATCTCCGAGTTGATTGTTTTTTTTGTCTTGTTCTTCTGTTTCAGGATTTGATACCCAAAAATGTTTATTACCATTGTGTCTAAAATACAAACCATCTTTTGTTAGTTCAAAAGCTGATTCTTTCGCTTCTGAATCATCTGCATTTTGTAATAATTCATATATAAAATGTGCTTGGTCGGAATATTTCTCAATCACACTATTCCACATATTACCAATTGCAAAATCATTCATTAGTGTTTTTGCAGTCTTGTTCCTCTTTTTATAAAGTTTCTCAAACCAAATATGTTGCTCTTTTATCATTTTAAAGTTTTATCTTTTTAGTTATGTAATCTGTGGCTGTAACGTTTAACTGATAGCAATCAAAAAGAGGTAAGTCATTATCGTTTTACCGGTTTTGCATACACTTCAATCCAGTCGATACGCGAGCAGGCGGCCGATTTCCCTCCGGGCATTAAATCAGTAAACCCAATCTCTTCCACATTCGAAATATCTACATTTTTTGCAACTCCGGCCTCAACAATTCTCTCGGCATCGAGTTTGTGCCAAACAATATCCTGAATATTAAATTCTTTAATTCTCCAGTCTTTCGAGGCACTGTCGAACAGGTCGCTAATAAGCCAGGTTCCATCGGCCAATTTAAGTGTAATATGCAGGTTGCGAAAGCCGAACTGTTTGGTGCGCCATCGTATTTTTGCAAACCCCGACAAGTCGATGTTTTTGTTTTTATGTTTTAAGGTAACCATCCAGTTTCCTGTGCACAGCCCCGACCAGATGTAATACGGGTCGTCGGCCGGTTTGTTGTGGTGGCTTTTTTTTATGCTGTCTTGTCCGGCTCCGTAAAGCTGAACACGCAGCGAGGGATTATTTACGTGTTTTTGCGAAAGTGGAATTTCGGCAGGTATCTCTTTCCAGTCTTCGCGAAACAGAAGTTCCGGCCGATATTTACTTTGTGCACTGCTACTTCCTGCTAAAAAGAAAAAAAGAAAAATAAAACCAAATAAGATTTTCATAATTTATAGT
>JALUZN010000388.1 GCA_027011835.1 Draconibacterium sp.
CGAAGAAATTTATCTGAGGTGTTTTGTCTTGTTTTCCAACCATACCTGCAAGCTTTTTTACGAATTTACACAATACCTTGCAAATTAAAAAACTAACAAAAAGAGTTTATCAACTGATTATCAACAATCTAGTGTATTTTTCAGGTTTGACTAAATAAGTTCTCGTTTTATAAAATACAGCTGGATGCCAACAGTTGCAAAGATTGCGGGCTGTGCGACAGTGCCTGTTACATGACAAGCATTGACAAACAAAAGTTTAGCTTGTATAAACCCGGAATGACCGACCCTGCCGAGAATTTTAGTTGTTCGAAATGTTTGGAGTGTGTCTCGGTTTGCCCAAATGGAAGTTTGACATTTAAAAAGAAAACGCTTTCTTTAAGAGCCAAAGAATAAACAAATTGATAACTTAATTGGTTATTGAAATAATAAAATAAATAAAATGGAAAAGATTAAAAAGTTAGCAGTAGTGGCAATTGCATTGGCTATGCTGGGTGCAGGTTGTTCGAATGGAACTGCAAAAACAGAAAACAGTGACAAAAAAACAGATGAAAATGTTGTTGCAAAATCGGTAAAAACAGATACAAATTCGGAGAAAAAAGCAATACATCTTACTGCTGCCGAATTTAAAACCAAGGTTTTTAATTACGAAAAAAATAAAGAGTGGAAATACGAAGGCGATAAACCTTGTATTATCGACTTTTATGCCGACTGGTGTGGCCCGTGTAAACGAGTAGCTCCAATTTTAGAAGAGCTTGCAAAAGAGTACGATGGGAAAATTATAGTGTATAAAATAAATACCGAGAAAGAGCGTGAGCTGGCATCGGCATTTGGTATTAGAAGCATTCCGTCGTTGTTGTTTGTGCCGGTAAAGGGACAGCCACAAATGGCACAGGGAGCTTTACCAAAAGAGCAGTTTGTTAAAGTTATAAACGAATTTTTGCTGAAAGAGCAGAAGTAATTTTAGAGAACTGCCAACCCCGTAAAACGAGCTGTTTTAGGAAGGAAGGAGATTTTACGCAAAATCTCCTTCCTTTTTTTATTGTGCAAAAGACTTGATTCAGTACGGCATTATAAGGTTAATTTGGTATTAATCTTAATAAATTACAAATTGGTTTAAAAAGAAACATATAATTTGCTAATCTTTTAAAAATAACTACTTTTGCAGTCCAAAAAATAATCCGTTCAGGCAAAAAAAGAGGAAAGAACGTTGTTTCCCGCCTGCCGGTGTAAACTTAAAAATTGAAATTATGTACGCGATTGTAGAGATTGCCGGACAGCAATTCAAAGTAGAAAAAGAGAAAAAGCTTTTTGTACACCGATTAGATGCTGAGCAAGGCGATTCGTTAGATTTTGAGAAAGTTTTACTGGTTGACAACGATGGCAAAGTAGCTGTTGGAACACCAACCGTAAAAGGTGCAAAAGTAACAGCCAAAGTGCTGGAACATGTAAAAGGTGATAAAGTAATTGTTTTCAAAAAGAAAAGAAGAAAAGGTTACAAAAAGAAAAACGGTCACCGTCAGCTGTTCACTCAAATTCAAGTAGAAAACATTGTTGGATAATTAAAAACATTTACCATGGCTCATAAGAAAGGTGTAGGTAGTTCGAAAAACGGACGCGAATCGGAAAGTAAACGACTGGGTGTAAAAATTTACGGTGGTCAGTTTGCAAAAGCTGGTAATATTTTAATTCGCCAGCGAGGAACAAAACATTATCCGGGTGAAAATGTAGGAATGGGTAAAGATCATACTCTTTTTGCATTAATCGACGGAACTGTTGTATTTAAAAAGAAGAGAAAAAATCGTTCATACGTATCGGTTGCTCCTGTTGTTGATGTAGCAGTTGCAGAAGCTCCTGCTAAAAAAACAGCTGCTCCGAAAGTTGAAGAGGTAAAAGCTGAAGTTAAAAAAGAGGCGCCAAAAGCTGCTCCTAAGAAAACAGAAGCTAAAGGCGACGATTTGAAAAAACTGGAAGGTGTAGGACCAAAACTGGCTGAAATTTTAAACGAAGCCGGAATTGCAACTTATGCTGACCTGGCCGGTACTTCAATCGAAAAGATGAAAGAAATTCTGGAAGCTGCAGGAAGCCGTTATGCTTCTAAAGACCCGGCTCCATGGATTGAACAAGCCAAATCAATGGCTTAATATCGAAAAGAATTTTTAGGATTTTATTCCTTTAAAAGATAGTGAAAAACTCTTGTTGGAAACAGCAGGAGTTTTTTTATGAGCTATACTCTCATTTTTCCCTCTATTCTTGAACAAAAATATATTCTTGTTGTTTCTACAAATAGTATTAATCCTAAATTATAAAGAAACAACATTATGAAAAAGTATTTTCTATTATTTGGTTTAATTATTTTTGGACTTGCGAGTGCAAATGCACAAGTTGAAATTAAAGGTTTAATTGGCACAAACTTCTCCAAACTTAGTGGATCTCATGATGGTAAAACATTTTCGGGAAGAGCGGGTTACCAATTTGGAGGCGGCTTATTAATTGGTGATAAATTTTATGTCGAGCCGGGAATTCAGTTTGGAAGAAGTTCCCGAACAATTACGGAGAGTTCAACCAATATCGATTTCGACCAAAATTTTGTAAAAATTCCTGTTTATGCAGGTTATCATCTGCTGGGTGCTGAAAGTGATGTGTTTGCATTACGCGTTTTTGCCGGTCCGGCTGTTTCAATTCAAGGGAAAGTTACAAAAGGCAGCGAGCAAATAGGGAAAGATGACATTAAAAAAGCAATTTGGGCTGTCGATGGAGGCGTTGGGTTAGATGTTCTTTTCCTCTTTGTTGAAGTGAACTACGAACACTCATTCTCCGATCATTTTGTAAATGGCGAGTCAGATTCGAAACATTCAGCTTTTATTATTAACGCCGGTGTTCACTTCGATTTTTAATCGCTCTTTTATCATAAATAAATAGAATAAAATCACTTTATCGGTTATCGGTAAAGTGATTTTATTTGCCGCTAATTTTAAACAGTGTTAAGTTCGTTTGTTATTGCGAAAAAAATCCCAACTCGCATAAATCAATAAAATTCATTTATTAGCTTTGCGCTTTCAACTAAAAATTAAACAAAATGCTTAATCTGAGATTTATTCAAGACAACCCGGAACTGGTTATCGAAAAATTAAAGAAGAGAAATTTCGATGCGTCGGAGATTGTAAAAAACATACTTGACCTTTACAAACAAAAAAACCGGTTGCAAGGGCAGGCCGACCAGGCAAAAGCCGAAATGAATAAAATATCGAAAGAGATTGGAATCCTTTTTCGCGAAGGAAAAGCCGACGAGGCAAATGCTGCCAAAACACGTACCTCGGAAATAAAAGAGAGCATTAAACAGTTTGATATTGATTTTGCTGAAATTGAGAAAAAAGTGTTCGACCTGCAGGTGCAACTTCCCAACCTTCCGCACGATTCGGTTGTGCCCGGGAAAGGCGAAGACGATAACGAAATTGTAAAAATAGTTGGAACCATTCCCGAAATGGATGCGAATGCTCTTCCCCATTGGGAGTTGGCGCAAAAATACAACCTTATTGATTTTGAACTGGGAGTAAAATTAACCGGAGCCGGATTCCCCGTTTACCGTGGAAAAGGCGCACGTTTGCAACGAGCTCTAATTAGCTTTTTCCTCGACCAGGCACGCGAAGCCGGTTACGAAGAGATTCAGCCACCACTGATGGTGAACGAAGCTTCGGCATACGGAACCGGGCAGTTGCCCGATAAAGAGGGACAAATGTACCACGACGCGACCGATAATTTGTATATGATTCCGACTGCCGAAGTACCGGTAACAAATATCTATCGCGATGTAATTTTAGATGCAAAAGATTTGCCTTTTAAAAATACGGCATACAGCTCGTGCTTTCGCCGCGAAGCCGGTTCGTACGGGAAAGATGTGCGTGGCTTAAACCGTCTGCATCAATTCGATAAAGTGGAAATTGTGCAAGTTGCTCACCCCGACGAGTCGTATAAAATACTCGATAAAATGGTAGCTCATGTTGCCCAACTTGTTGAAAAACTAGAACTGCCCTACCGGATTTTGCGCTTGTGTGGTGGCGACATAGGTTTTACTTCGGCACTAACTTACGATTTCGAAGTCTTTTCGGCAGCACAGGAGAAATGGCTCGAAGTAAGTTCGGTTTCTAATTTCGAATCGTTTCAGGCTAACCGGTTAAAACTACGTTTCCGCGAAGAGGGTGTTAAAAAACCGCAAATTGCACATACATTAAACGGAAGTGCTTTGGCTTTGCCCCGAATTGTAGCAGCTCTTTTAGAAAACAATCAAACCCCGGAAGGTATTAAAATCCCGAAAGTTCTGGTTCCGTATACCGGATTCGATATTATAGATTAGTTATGGCACACGAGTTAAAAGAGCGCCAACGACTTCCGAAATGGATGAAAATGAAAATGCCGAAAGGCGAGAGCTATTCGAAAGTTAAAAATTTGGTCGATAAGCACGGACTGCACACCATTTGTACAAGTGGAAATTGTCCGAACATTGGCGAATGTTGGAACCGTGGAACTGCTACTTTTATGATACTCGGCGACATTTGTACGCGCAGTTGTAAATTTTGTGCCGTAAAAACCGGAAAACCTCTTGCCCCCGATTTAAATGAACCGCAGAAATTGGCCGAATCGGTAAAAATTATGGGCGTAAAGCATTGTGTAATTACGTCGGTCGACCGCGACGATTTAGACGACCAGGGTGCCGGAATTTGGGCGCGTACAATTACCGAAGTAAAGCAACTGAATCCCGATACAAAAATTGAGGTTCTTGTTCCCGACTTCAGTGGAAATACCGAAAGAATGCAGCAGGTTATTGATGCCCGCCCCGATGTTATTTCGCACAACCTCGAAACGTGCGAGCGACTTACACCGGCAATTCGTTCGGCTGCAAAATACCGTCGCAGTTTAGAAGTAATAAAATATATTGCCCAAAATTTTACTGTGGCAAAATCGGGAATTATGCTCGGGCTGGGCGAAACCCACGATGAAATTTTACAAACAATGGACGATTTGTTGGCAGCAGGCTGCAAGGTAATGACCATTGGACAATATCTGGCTCCTACATTGGAGCATCTGCCGGTGGTAGAATACATTCACCCCGACCGGTTTGCCGAATACAAAAAAATAGGACTGGAAAAAGGATTTTCGTTTGTCGAGAGTTCGCCGTTGGTACGCAGTTCGTACCGCGCCGAAGAACATGTTACTGCATAAGAAAACCCAAACCTCAATCTTCCAGCAGGAGGAGAAAAGGAACAACTAAAAAATAAAGCTGTGGCAGAATTTAATTACATCGATTTAGGATTAAAAGACTACAAAGAGTGTTGGGATGTTCAGGAAGAGTTACTTGCCGGGGTTGTGGCAGACAAACGGGCACTGGGGAAACCATCAGAAAAAAATCACTTTTTATTGGTTGAACACCCTCATGTTTATACACTTGGGAAAAGTGGCGATGAGAAAAACCTGCTTGCTCATGGCGACCTGCTAAAAAAAATAGAAGCTACATTCTATAAAATTAATCGGGGTGGCGATATTACTTACCACGGTCCGGGGCAACTGGTTGGTTACCCCATTATCGACCTCGAAAAATACAAAATTGGGGTGCGCGAGTACATCGAGAAAATGGAAGATGCCATTATTGAAACTATTGCCGAATTTGGATTAACGGGCGGAAGAAAAGAAGGTGCAACCGGAATTTGGCTCGATGCCGAACATCGTGTGCGGGCCCGAAAAGTTTGCGCCATTGGCGTGCGGGTAAGCCGCTACGTTACCATGCACGGTTTTGCTCTGAATGTGAATACCGATATGCGCTATTTTAATTACATTAATCCGTGTGGCTTTCAGTCGTTTGGCGTTACATCAATTCAGCAAGAACTTGGAAAAGAGATTTCGATGGATGAGGTTAAAACGCTGCTAAAAGAGAAATTCAATAAAATTTTTTAACACTGAAATCGGATTCTCCGGTGTTTTAATCCCGGAGAATCTGATTCTTATTACTTGTTCTTTTCGTAGTACTCTTTTACCGCTGCAACATACATCTGTTTCGTTTCGCTATCAAGAAAGCTCGCTTTAAAAGAGTTTGTTGCAAGTTGTGCAATATCTTCTTTTGTAAGGTCTAAAGCATCGGCAGCTGCCTGAAAGTTTTCGTTTATGTACCCTCCAAAAAAGGCAGGGTCGTCGGAGTTTACAGTCGCCATAATATCTTTATCGAGAAAAACTTTTAGCGGAAGATCTTCCATTCTTTTAACCGCTTTAAGTTTTAAATTTGAAAGTGGGCAGACGGTAAGAGGCATTTGCGTGACAGCAAGCTGTTTCATCAACTCATCGTCTTCAATTGCGCGAATTCCGTGGTCGATACGAGCAACTTTTAACAGTTTCATCGAGTTCCAGATGTATTCGGTTGGTCCCTCTTCTCCTGCGTGGGCAACGGTTAGAAACCCTTCGCGAATGGCCTTTTCAAAAACCCGTTCAAATTTATTTGGCGGATGGCCAACTTCCGACGAGTCGAGACCAACTGCAACAATACTATCTTTATAAGGCAGTGCCTGTTCCAATGT
>JALUZN010000389.1 GCA_027011835.1 Draconibacterium sp.
TGTTTGATAACATTAGTTTTATTAGATTGCCTTTTATAAAAAACAGAACCCTATTGAATGCGTAGTTTCCTTAGTTTTTAAAATATGTTATTGGGATATCTAAATTGTATTTGTGATATTTTATAACCATAAGGGAATTGCACAACCCTTAGGGTTTTAAAAAAAATTATCTGCGGTGTTTAACCTCTTTCGAATCAACCATTTTATAAAGTTTATCGGCACGGCGGATTCTTTCGTCAATTTGAATTGAAATCTGTTCGCTCTTTTTTGCCTCTTCAACAGGTTTTAAATCAACTCGAATCTCTTTTACAGTAGTTTCTACAACTCCGGTTGTTGGACCGGTAATTACAATTTCGTCGCCAACTTTTAGATTATTGGTTTCGAGTTTAAACTCAGCTACTTTTATTTTTGTGAAATAGTTGGTTGCTTTTCCGATATACAATTTTCGTTTTGTTGCCTGCGAACCGTAGTTTTTACTCCACTCTCCCAAACGTTGTCCCAGATAATATCCATCCCAAAAGCCACGATTAAATACCCGACTCAATCTACTGTTCCAATCGTCAATTTTCTCATCGGTAAAATCATCCTCGAAATAAGCATAAACAGCTTCGCTGTAACATTGCGACGTTGTTTTTACATATTCGGGAGAACGGGCGCGCCCTTCAATTTTAAGAACTGAAACGCCGGCATCGAGGATTTTATTCAGAAAATGAACAGTTTTCAAATCTTTGGGCGACATAATGTATTCGTTGTCGATTTCCAGTTCGGCTCCTGTTTCTTTGTCGGTAACTGTGTACGCACGCCGACAGGTTTGCAGGCAAGCACCGCGGTTTGCCGACGAATTCATTTCGTGCAGACTGAGGTAACATTTTCCGCTGGTTGCCATACAAAGTGCACCGTGTACAAACATCTCCAAGCGCATCAGTTTACCCGATGACCCTTTAATTTGCTCCTCTTTTATCTGGTTACTAATTTCGTAAACCCTGCCCAAATTCATTTCGCGGGCAAGTACCACCACATCGGCAAAATTGGAGTAAAATTTTACTGCATCGATGTTTGTAATGTTTACCTGAGTAGAGATGTGAACCTCGAAATTGATGGAGCGTGCATACTGAATTACCGAAATATCGGCAGCAATAACAGCAGAAACTCCGGCCTCTTTTGCTGTTGAAACCACCTCGTGCATCAACTCTATTTCGCCGTCGAAAATCTCGACATTTAACGTTAAATAGGTTTTAACACCGTGATCCGATGCAATTTGTACAATTGTTTTTAAATCGTCGAGGGTAAAATTGTTCGACGAGCGCGAACGCATATTCAGGTGCTCAACACCAAAATAGACCGACCCTGCACCTCCCTGAATAGCAGCCATTAACGACTCAAACGAACCCACCGGCGCCATTATTTCAACATCTCTTCTCTCCATCTGTAGTAAATAATTTGGGTGACAAAGTTAAAATATTTTGTACAAAGCAGATTATACTCATTTATTTCCTTGAATTCGGCATTCATAGAAATTACTTTCCCCTCAATACAGTAATTAACAGATAAAATATGTTTTTAGGCAATTTTTTGGGGGAGGACAAAACAGATAAATGATACTCAATTCAGATAGCAATTATTCAAGATGAAACTATCTTTTCATAATTCCGTAGCACATTATTTTTAAAATAATATCGACGGTGCGTTCCAGATTAACTTCGCCGTATGTACCGGCTGTAAGCGGCATTTCTAACCCTTTTATGGCAGTTGTAATTCCAATGGCAGCCAAATTA
>JALUZN010000390.1 GCA_027011835.1 Draconibacterium sp.
CAATGGCGCAGCCGGGTACAAGTTGTTTCGCGTTTTTTTAAACTGCTCGAAGAGGTTTTAACGCCTGTTAAGAAACGTATTAAAACCTCTCCCACTTCCGGTTCGAAATTAAAACGACTGGAAAGCAAAAAACGAATGGCATTAAAAAAACAGCTGAGAAAACCACCAGGAGTGTGAAATGGTTTATTGGACAGAGTAAGAGTTAAAACATAGCGTATCTTGCTTTAATCTTTAATGAATGTCGAATGACGATTAACGATTATCCGGGATAATTATTTAGATTGCTTCTTCCTCATTCTTCGTCATCGCAATGACGTTAATTTCAGATATTTGCCAGATTAGGGAAACTAAGAATAACTTCTTTGCAAAGCAAGCCCAAACACGCACAATCAATAAACACAACTGGCGTCATTGCGAGAGTTCACCCATTTTTTGAATGGGCACAATGAGACGATGACAGAGATGCTGAATCAAGTTCAGCATGACGTCATTTATTAACCATGTCATTAAATTAGGAGCGTCACCCTGTCCGTCGGTTGACGGATCAGGGTCTTTTTCTAAATCTGTCATTGGTAGCCCAGCGAAGCAATCTCATATTTTAAACGGACACCAATAATTAGCGATTTAAAATTTTAAGAAAGTTTGACTAAGACTGATTACTTTGCTCAATTCCCTGAAAAGTAAAGCAGATTGAGTTTATTTTACTTCGTGTAACCCGCACTCTTTACCCGAGCCCTGCTCCCACCACCAACGGCCGGCACGGAAATTTTCGCCGGGTTTAATGGCCCGGGTGCACGGCTGGCAGCCAATACTCACAAAACCGCGGTCGTGCAATACATTGTACGGAACATTATTCTCGTTCACATACGCTTTTGTTTGCTCTAAACTCCACTCTTTTAGCGGGTTAAATTTTACAATATTGTTTCCTCCGTCCCACTCAAAAAAGTTCATTTCACTGCGGTTATCGCTCTGCGAAGCCCGCAATCCGGTTATCCAGATTTCGTTGCCTGCCAGCGCTCGTTTCAGCGGAATTACCTTACGAATAAAGCAACACTCTTTGCGGTTCTCCAACGATTCGTAAAAACTAAACGGCCCTTTTTTATTGAGTAACTCCTCTACTTTGTCGGTAGGTGGAAAATAGGCTTTTATGGTTTTTTTATATTTTTCGAGTGTGCTTAAATATACTTTATAGGTTTCGGGGAAAAGGCGGCCCGTATCAAGCGTTATAACTTCTATGTCGAGGTTATTGCTGAAAATTATATCGGTAATTACCTGGTCTTCATAACCAAAGCTGGTTGTAAACACAACTTTCTTTGAATGATTTTCTATAAGAAAATTTAACTTTTCAACTATTGATTTTTCTGCCAAACCGGCGTTGTATTTTTCTGCTGTTTTTTGGTCAATCATAATTATCGTTTTCTTTTTTTTCACAATCAGGCAAGAAGTTTTTTGTTCACTTCCCTCCTACTCAACAAACAAAACCAACCCTTTTAAATACTCGCTTTCGGGATGGTAAATATTTACAGGATGATCGGTGGGTTGATTTAACTGATGTAAAATACGCACTTTTCTACCGGAAATTGCAGCTGCCGAAAAAACAGCTTCTCTGAATTTCTCTTTCGAAACCACTTGCGAGCAAGAAAATGTAAAAAGTATTCCACCTTTTCTAATTTGCTCGAAAGCACGGGTATTTATCCGCTTATATCCTTTTAATGCCTGCGGCAAAGTATTTCGGTGTTTCGCAAATGCAGGCGGGTCGAGAATGATT
>JALUZN010000391.1 GCA_027011835.1 Draconibacterium sp.
AAATTAAAGTTTTCTGCGTTTTACAACACAACAAAAAGATACAAAAATGTCTTTTATTTAAAATGATTAATTATGAAAGCAGTGATTAAAAAATTAACAATCTCGATATTTGTGCTATTTGCATTAATATCGTGTAACAAAAACGATTCAACAATTCCTGCCGGACAGGGAAAAGTAACCACTACATTAACCGATGCACCCTTCCCGTTTGGGTTTGTTAGCGAGGCAAATATTGGTGTTGCGAAAGTTGAAGTAAAAACAGCAAACGGTGAATTTGTTACGCTGTTTGAAGGCAGTGCATCGTACAATATGGTAAATCTTACCAACGGAGTAACAGCCGAGGTAAAAACAACAAACATTGAAGCCGGAACTTATGTCGAAGCTCGGGTTACACTCGACGGAGCATCGGTTAAACTGGCAAACGGAATGACATTCGACCTGAACAGTGTTGCGGCAAATACAACCACAACCGTAAAAATAGAGCCGGCTCTTATTGTGGAAGAAGGAACTTCTTCCGAGATATTATTCGATTTAGATGTCGATAACTCGTTTAATTTTGTTCAAACCGGAGGAACTCTGTTTTCGAACTGGATTTCGTCAATCAGCTCAATTAAAGGTTGTAATTTCGATGCATTTTTCAGAGTGTGCGATTTAGACCGGACAGGGAAAATTAGCGGAACAGTTACAATTGACGGAGATGCAGAAGAGAACGCTCAGGTATATATTACCGTGAATGGGAAAAAGATTTTTACCCACACAAAAGCCGACGGAACTTTTGCCTTTCTGGGAATTGCACCGGGAAATTATACTGTTTATGTAAATACCGAAGATGGAAAAGAGACAGAAGTAGGAGGTATTGTTGTTACCGAAGGAGGCACTGTTACATGCACCGCAACAATCAGTTAAAGAGAGATAAGTTTACAAAAAAAAGTCATCTGAAAACAGATGACTTTTTTTGTGTTCTATTCTGTAATAATGGTTCGGCATATTTTCATAAATTCTTCACAAACAGAGAATTACAAAACACAAGACAATTGTCGAAGTTTGCTAAAAACTAGACCTTTGCGACTTTGCGGCTTTGCGAGAGACAAAATTTCAACAAAGTATTGCTGTAAAATCTATTTCTTATAAAAAAGTTTTCCGGTAACTAAAAGTCCAACAAATACAAAAACAGCAAAAACCAAGCTGCTTACCGCCACTTGCATTCCTCCCGACAAAATATGTCCGCTTGTACAACCACCTGCCATACGAGCACCAAGAATTAAAATAAAACCACCAATAAAAGCCCAAATTACACGATTAATTACCGAGCTGCCTTTGTACTTCTCCCAATTAGAATGAACGGTTGTAATTTTAAAATCTTTCTTAATTAACGAGATAATTAAGCCGGCAAGAAATGCGCCTGTTAAAAATATAAGTTCCCAGTTTCCGGGTTTTTGAATTTTGGCAAAATACCCGTTATCGGTTACGCCGGTAAGCACGTCGGCAACATACGGGAAAGTTGTTGATGCACCAATTGGACGATTGGTTGCAAATCCACCAAAAACAATAACATCTAATATTGCCAAAGCAATTCCGGCATAAAGCCATCTGTTATCTTTTGTTTTTTCGGAACGATTTAAAAGAAATGCCGCAGCAACAAAAGCGGCCCCAACTATAAACAGAAGAATATAAAACAGAGCTCCATCACCGGCTAACGAGTTGAGAGATATTGCGCCTAAATTTGGGCCAAGAATTCCGGAAATAGAAGGCAAAAGAAGTGTGTAAACAACACCGCCAACCAAACCACCAAGAATTCCCACGAGTGCATCAACCGAACCTTCGCCAAACGAAATTGCCAGTGTTCCGGGGCAGTAACCCAGAATTGCCATTCCTACTCCAAAGAGTAAACCGCCCAAAATAATTCCGCCCAAAACAAAAGGCTTTACATGGTACGATGCCATTCCTAAACCTATTTCAATATTCAACAAAATTGCCCCTACTCCTATTGCAACGGCAATTGCCTTTGGTACGGCAAAATTTTCGCGCAGTGCCAAACCGCTAATTACATTGTACTTGTTTAATTTTGCATACTGTAAAATTGCTCCAAACAAAAACCCGAAAAGTAAAATCATTGCTGTCATAACTCTGTTTTTTAATCTTACAATTATACCAAAACATATTTTTATTCGTGCCTAATAAACCATTAAATACACATATTTCACAAAAATAAATTGGGGTACAACTTAAATTTGCACCCCAAATTAACGGGTAAATATTGGCACTGCTGCAAACAACATTCCCCATATAAAACATATGTTTACAACATTAATTCATCTTAAAAATCTTAAGGAAATCGTCGTCAATCTCCATATCAACCACTCCGTTTTCGTTTAATATATCGAAGTATTGTTTTACTTTAAAAGCAAGTTTATCGCCCTCAACATATTCAAAGTTCACACGGTTCAGGAATAGTTCAATCCGGTCAACCGGCTGACGCATCATATCGAACGACAACTCTGCCGACTTCCGTTTGTTTTCGTTTACCCACTCAATAGCTTTTTGCAACTCCTCTAAGAATACTTTAGCCTCTTCGGGATGATTGCGGGCAAACTCACCTTTAAATACCAGCCCTGCATTGGGGAAACTTCCGAAACCTTCGTTAATTTCATTCCATATTTTATTGAATGAGATAACAGAAATCTCTTCGCCGCGGTCTTCCATTATTTTAATGGCATAACTTGCTTCGGGTTCGCGCAAAATAACCGTGTCGGCATTTCCGGTAACAAAGTCGGCATAAATTTCCTCGGGGCGTCCGAACGGTTTTCCAAATTTAAATTTAAAATCATCGGGATTTAATCCGCTTGCCTTAATCAGGTATTTTGTAATTTTTGCCGGTGGAGCTTCCTCAAACAACGGAGTATAAATCTCTTTTCCAATTATATCTTCAAATTTTTCTGCCTTCGCTCTGCTCAGTAAAACAAAATTATCCCACACGAAAAGTGCCGGAATAATAATATCGTTTCCACGCAGTTTTGCCGATGTAATTAATGCCGAGAAACTTATATCGGCTTTACCATTTGTAATCCAGGCAAGATGTTTTTCGGTCTCTTCCCAAACTTTCAGCTCTTTTATATTTATATGTTTTCTGATTCTTTCGGATTGAAGCAAACGCATAATTACCGGATATGCAACCGGAGTAGCCGACTGAATAACGGCGTCAACTTTATTCGAAGAGGCTTCAGCGTCGTTGTTTTCGCTTGGTATTTTATGGAAATAAATCCAAAATTCATCCATAGAATATTGCTCGGTAACATGCTCAAATCCCATTTCGGCAAGCATACTAATCATTGGAAATGGTTCGAATCGTTGAACCAAAACAAAGCCTCCATCGTCTTCAATCGAATATGCTTTTTTTAGAATTATATCAAAAGGGTCGGTCATCATGGTGCGTACATCAAGAATTTCAAACTCGTCGCGACGCTCTTCCCACGGCAAAGTTTCTTCAACTTTTTCGGGGTTAAAAATCGACACACGATACTCTCGTGTCTTTTCAACATTAAAAAGAAAGTTTAACCCTTTGGCAACTTTAAACAGCTCGTTGGGTTTTTCAACCGAAATAATTACAATGTTTTCCTGCGGTTGTAATCCCGAAACTTTTTTAATCAGTTCCTCAAATGTATCGTTATTGTAGATGTATCGTTCGGCACTCTCTTCCCAACTAATTTCTACGCTCTCTGTTTCAACATCGGTCGTCGTTTTCTCCACACACTGCGGCATATTTTTTAACAACTTCGTTTCGGTGCCGAGAAATTTATTTATGGTGTGCAATATTTCGCAAACCGAAACTCCGGTAATTTTTGCCGCATCATTAAAATTGGCAAAACGCGCCAATGTATTGTACAGTGCCGGGTTTTGCATCCGCTTGAATTTTGGGGACAATTCGACCAACACCTGCTTTAACTCAGGATGCATGTCGAGTGTTGCTTTTATATTCGAACTTGCAACAATGGCGTCGGGTGTTTCTGCCTCGCTAACCTGTGCTGCCGAAATTGCTTCTACCGGACAAACCTCAAGCGCTTCTTCACATTTCTCTTCTTCCCCTTCGGTTTCGGGTTGCATTTTTAAATATGCAATTCCTGTATCGTTTATATCGAAATTATTGCCTGCAACTTCAACACAAGCCCTGCAACCAATGCACTCGTCTGATACTTTATACTTCTTCATTTCATTTATATTTTAAATCAATTATTCTTTAAATCATCTCTTATTCACCATAACTCTTGCTCCTGAAAACTTAGGAACAGATTCGGATTCTCAAAAACACAAAACTAAATGCTATCTAGTTTGTGTATATATACACTTGACAGTGCATTTTGTTCAACCATTATTAAAAATAATTCTAAATAAATTTAGCCATAATAATTAAACAATCCATGCAAAAATAAGACGAAATATAAATTCATCAGTTTTTCAATAAAAATGTTCTATTTGTATTCACAATCAATTAAAAAATGTTAGTTTGCTCAGGAATTACATTTTTTGAAGAATCTGTTTATGAAACGAGAAGCATCTTTATTTCTGGCGCTGTTACCCATTTTATTTTTAATTGGAATGTTAACCCTGAACGTTCTCTATTTCGACGATACACTTTCGGGCGCCAACCAAATTGCATTGATGCTTGCTGCTGCAATTGCCGGCATTGTTGCTTTTCGCCTCGGATTAAGGTGGGAAACAGTGAGGAAAAAAATTGTTTCGACAATTGGTTCTGCTATGCCGTCGATTTTAATACTACTACTAATTGGCTCGTTGGCAGGAACCTGGATGATTAGCGGAGTGGTTCCGGCAATGATTTATTATGGAATTGATTTAATTAGCCCAAAACTATTTTTGTTTACGGCAGTTGTGGTAAGTTCTATTATTAGCGTTGCTACCGGGAGCTCGTGGTCGACCATTGCGACCATTGGCGTTGCGCTTCTAGGAATTGGACACGCCATTGGAATTAACGACTCGATTGTTGCCAGTGCAATAATTAGCGGCGCCTATTTTGGCGACAAAATGAGTCCCTTAAGCGACACCACAAATCTGGCCCCGGCCATGGCAGGCACCGACCTGTTTACCCATATAAAATATATGGCATACACAACCGTCCCGTCGATGACATTAACATTAATTATCTTTCTCGCCATTGGCTTTAGCTACGATTTTTCGCATGCTACGGTAAGTGTCGATAACGTAAAAAATGCAATAGACGGAACCTTTAATACCTCACCACTTCTCTTTTTGGTTCCGGTTGTTTTGCTTACAATTATAATACTAAAAGTACCTCCGCTTCCTGCTCTTTTTGCCGGCGCACTACTGGGTGGTCTTTTTGCCATTATTTTTCAGCCCGATATTATTACCAGAATTTCGGGAATTACCGATAACTATGCAAAAGCATCGTACATTTCGGTAATGACAGCAATGTTTGGCAACGTAGATATAATAACTCCCAACCAGAGTGTAACCGATTTATTAAGCACTTCGGGAATGAGTGGAATGCTCGATACGGTTTGGTTGATTATTTCGGCAATGGTTTTTGGAGGAGTTATGGAATCGGCCGGACTACTAAAACGAATTACCCGCCCCATTGTTAAATATGCAAAAAGTACCGGGAGTCTGGTTGCCTCAACCGTTGGAACCTGTATATTTTTTAACACAACTGCTTCAGATCAATATATTGCCATTGTTGTTCCCGGGCGTATGTATAGCAAAACATACGAAGAGAAAGGGTTAAAACCCGAACTGCTAAGCCGCACACTCGAAGACAGTGGCACAATGACATCGGTTTTAATCCCGTGGAACACATGCGGTGCAACGCAATCGCGGGTTCTGGGGGTTGACACATGGTCGTATGCTCCTTACGCATTTTTCAATATTATTAGTCCGTTAATGACCATTCTGTTTGCTTATCTGAATATCAAAATCAGACGTTTTAAAGATGCAAAAACAACAGATTCGGACACCAAAGAGTAGACTTTCTCAATAGATCTCTTTTACCATGAATAAAACTCGTTTTTCGAAAGCAGAAGAAACAGCAAATGCAATTTCGCATGGAATTGGTCTTATTCTGGCAATTGCAGCATCTTATATTCTTATTCAACGAATACGCTAAAGACACAAAAGATACAGTTATTATTAAGTAATATCAACTCATTTATATCAACACCCGAATGGAGCAAGTCCAACTGCAGAGTGCATGAGCCTAAGGGTTTCTTTTACAACATACAAGTAGATTTATCATTAAAAGAACGAATGCGCGGGTAGATACATTCAAGATAATTTTAGTGCGATTTGAAACAAATAAAACTCAGTGAAAAGCTTTAAACATTAGGCTTTTATTATAATTTTACCCCGTGAAATTTAAGAAACATCAACATAAATTCATTATGAACAAAAAGAAAATACTGTTATTAGGTGCCGGAAGAGTAGTTAAGCCTGCCGTTGATTATTTTTTGGATAAATGCAATTACCATGTAACTATTGCTACACAAAT
>JALUZN010000392.1 GCA_027011835.1 Draconibacterium sp.
GCTTTCTGGTTTGTTTGTACAAAACATTCAATTCATTCAGGCTTTCTTTTATTATAATTACTGTTCGTTTACCCATGCAGTAAATATACAAATTATTTAGGGTGTTTTGAAATTAAATTGGTATTATACTCCACGACAACTCCATATATTTTTTTCCTGTTTCGAGCTCCCACACGGTAAGCACATTCCACGAATTGTCTTTTTGTTTTAGCGCATGAATATAGTGGAAGTTGTTTAAAACATTCCCTTCCATTGTTCCTGTTATATACATATCCCAGACAATTTCGCCATTGGTCTCTTTTATAACAAGTTTCACGGTATAAACTCCTGTTTTATCGTTAACTTTCCACGTAAAAATCCTTTCGCCATTGTCGCTATTTCCAGGTGTATTATTACCCGAGGGCGATAAAAATGCAGAATAGCCCGACAACCCATTGATCATGTTAATATAGCCGGCAGCCATTTTTGCTCCCGGGTCATTCGATTCGGCCATAGCTTTAGGCACTTGCACCGATTTAACTTCAAACTTTTGAACATCACCGGCAGGCGTTGTATCGTCATCTTTGCTGCATCGCACGGTAAAAACAGTTGCCATTACCGTTAATAGAATTAATAATTTTATGGTTCTCATATCGTTTGTTTTATTGTTTATTTAATGAGTTTAATCGATTTTTAATTGATTGTTTTAATCCTTGATACACCGGATTGAGAAGCCCATTTTTTTATTGTCGGAACTAATTACAACAAGCCCTAAATTATCGTATATTTTCAATGAGTGAGCTGCATTTTTATTTCCATTGTTTTCTGTTGAGCTCCAAAACCATGTAAGGTTTTTTAGATTTTCGTAATTATGGTAAAGATGTTCTCTGTCACCCGCACCTCTTGCCGAAAATCCACTTTCGTTTGTATTTTTACCGGAAAATGCCTCCCAGTACGCGGCATTTTTCTCTTTTAACTTCCAGGCACTGCCGCTTCCAAGAAATGTTTTTAACTGGTCAAATTCGGATTGTGAAGGCAGATGAAATCCATTGGGACAGGCACCCTGTATACGGCCGGAATTTGTTACTCCGTGAGTTGCAGCTTTCCAACTGTACAATCGGCCCCAAACAGCAGCATTGCTTTCTTTATTGTTGTATACCCAAATACTGTCGATTACTGAACCGTCGGCATAATGCAACGAGCGCAGGTTTTCACTCATCCAAATCTGCTCACCTATTTTAACTGTTCCGTAAACATTTCCATCGTAGTCGGTTATTGTGCTCCCCGAGGGCGTACTTCCTCCGGAAATAACAACATACTGATCGCCTATATAAAGAGTATCGTTCGAGTAATTCACATAAATCGATGCCGTATAAAGCGAGTAAGGAACAGAGAGGAGTTGTGTTGTTCCCATATCTTTGTAATGAGTTCCTCCTTTAACATCGATTGCAATATTCAGAAAATGGGTGCTCTTTCCCCAGTCTATACCGGTAAAACTCCCTTTAACCGGTGTCCCCTTCCCAATATCGATAGAGAAAATACCAATATTGTTTGATGTAATATCGAATGTTTCGGAATAAACTGCATGCCCGGAAAGTGTACCCTGACGGATTTCAACTTTCAGGCCTAACCTTTTATTCTTAAGAGGTGCATTGTCGTTATCGCGTGCCACGGCCTGATATTTAAAACTTTGCGGTACCTGAGCCGACAATCCTAAGATAATTAATGAAAGTGTAAATAATAAAAATGTTTTTTTCATGATGATGATTTTTTAAAATTA
>JALUZN010000393.1 GCA_027011835.1 Draconibacterium sp.
ATCAATCACAAATAGTTTTATTTCTGAAATAATTATTTATTGAAGTTGAAATGTTATTGGCAAAGTGAAACTCACTTTTACTGCTTTCCCTCTTTGCTTTCCCGGCTTCCATTTTGGCATAGAACGAACGACTCGAATCGCTTCGTTATCGAGCGATTTATCCACTCCCCGCAAAAGAGTTACATTCGTAATATTTCCTTTTTCGTCGACAACGAAACTAACAAAAACTTTTCCCTGAATACCGTTCTCCTGTGCAATAACAGGATATTTTACTTTGGTAGCAAGGTAGTTTAAAAGAGCTTTTTCGCCTCCCGGAAATTCGGGCATATCCTGAACAAAAATGAACGGTTCGTCAATCTCTTCCGTTTTGTCGTTACCTGAAGTGAATACAAAATCCAACATATCCTGATTGTCTTCATCAAAATCGGAATCGAAACCTAAAAATTCATCGTCGATGATTGCATTATTATCGACAAGATTAAAAACAGGAGCCTCGATGAGTTGTTGTGGTAGCTCTCTCTTTTCGGGCGGTGTTGAAGGGATAAAAACATCGTCGTCGACACCAACCGACGTATTTTCCAAATTCATTGGTTTTTGAGGAGTTGTTTTCCATTCGAAAGCAAATAGCACCAAACCCAGAGCAATAAGAAGTCCCAGCAAAAAGAAAGTATTTCTCTTGTTTTCCAAATCAGCTTTCTTACTTTTTTTGTTAATCATGGCTTTAATTTTTATATACTCAAACCACATAACTTTTAGTTTTTTGAGTATGGGTTGAACAATAAACAAAGAACGCCGGCTTATTTTTCTGCAGAACATTGCAGTTGTTACAAAAACTTTACCAAAAAAAACATTGAAGAGGAATAAAAATATTTTTATATTTGCAGCCCCGTGTACGGGAATTAGTTTCCCGATATTATAGGAGACAGCAACATTGCTAACGGAAAAGTCTTTTAGAAGTTGCACAATTTATTGGGGGATTAGCTCAGTTGGCTAGAGCGTTTGACTGGCAGTCAAAAGGTCAGCGGTTCGATTCCGCTATTCTCCACCCTGAAAACCAAAGACTTACAAATTTATTTTTGTAGGTCTTTTTTTATACAAATAAATATCGAGGAATACGGATTAATTTAAATTCTTGTGGGAGATATAGGAAAAGCTACAGTGAAGAAATGATAAAAACCTTATTTTAATCACAATATAATTCATTCTGTTTTTATATCGCAAATAACCAGCAAAATACCCAAACACCACAATTTCACCAAAAAATCACTTTTTACCAGTCAATATTCTGCCTTCTGCCTTCTAACTGTTTTTCTTCTCTTATAAATTGAATGCTGTTTATTAAATGTTGAGTGTTGTTTTTTTCTTTATCGTTTTTTATAGTCGCCGTCATTCCGGACTTGTTCCGGAATCTCTTGCCAAATTGTGCGGACTTTTTCTCCGGGCTATTTATTGTTAATGGCTAAAGCCGTATTCGCGTTTTATTTGTTACCGCCAAGCTAAAGCATGGCGCAAAATATATTTTTCCAAACTCGGCACTTTGAATTTTGAACTTTAAACTTTAAACTTTGAACTTTGAACTTTGAACTTCTACCTTCTACCTAAAAATCTTCTAAAACATCGATAAAATAGAGAAAAACAACTTTCCCAAAATGAGAAAAGATAGTTATTCCCTTTTTGTTTTATTTAAAAATAGTGAAACTTATGTTTAAAATAATATGAATACCCGTATATTTACCCAATTATTATTG
>JALUZN010000394.1 GCA_027011835.1 Draconibacterium sp.
AAGTTGCTCCCCAGCAGAGCTTGCTTCCGTTTTACTTGATTTAGCAAAAATAAAATCAATGGTTTTTTATGAGAAAAATTGTTAATAAAAAGACCAACCATTTTGTCCACTTGAACAATAGGTGCTTAAAAAAACAACCAATTTGTCCATTACACCTATTTTCAAAAGACCCGGTTTTTTTGTTACAATGCCTTTATTGGTAACGAGATACGAGTAAAGTAATCTACAGCTACCCTGATTGCGACTTAAAGTCGCAATCAGGACTTTCAACAAAATACTATTTTTAACCTTTTTTAAACGGAAACACTTTTGATTGAGTGCGTGCAGAAGTCATTAATTGCATTAACTGCTTTACAATATCGGGGTGATCTTTTGCAACATTATTTTCTTCGCCCGGATCGGTTTTTAAGTTGTACAGTTCAATGGTCGTTATTTCGGGCTTATCCACATTGTAACTCACCAGTTTCCAGTCGCCTTTTCGTAAAGCTTTTCTTCCTCCCAGTTCGTGAAATTCCCAATACAAATAGTCGTGTTGTTTTTGTCCTTTTTCCCCCAACAGAGTTGGTAACATTGATATTCCATCAATGTTTTCGGGAGGTTTAACACCTACCATTTCAGCAAAAGTGGGCATCATATCCCAAAAAGCAGAGACATAATTACTGGTTGTTCCGGCCTTAATTTTTCCCGGCCACCAGGCAATCATCGGCTCACGAATTCCACCTTCGTACAAATCGCGTTTATACCCTTTATAAATTCCATTCGAGTTAAAATAATCGGGGTCGGCGCCGCCCTCTTTGTGTGGTCCGTTGTCGGAAGTGAAAATGACAAGTGTATTTTTGTCGAGTCCCAGCTCTTTTAGTTTTGCCAGTACTTCGCCTACTTGTTTGTCGAGCAGTGTAACCATTGCCACAAAAGCTGCATGGCATTCGGCTTGCGACCCGTATGCACCCTCTCTAAATCGTTTGTCGCCAAACTCTGCACCTTTATATTTTTTCTCGGGTAAAAATTTCCCTCTGAACTGTTCGATATTTTTTCCCGGCAATAGAAGTTCGGCATGAGGAATGGTAGTCGGATAGTATAAAAAGAACGGCTTATCACTATTTTTTTCAATAAACTTCAGTGCTCGCTTATGAATTAACTCGGGAGCATAAGTAACAAATTTATCTCCTGTATTCTTTTTAAGAATTACTTTTTTGTTGTTATCCCACAAATGCCCCGGAAAATAATTATGTGCCATTCGCTGGCAGTTGTAGCCATAAAACTCATCGAAGCCCTGGTTGTTCGGGTCGCCTTCGGTGCCAATGTACCCGAGTCCCCATTTTCCAAATCCTCCGGTTGTATAACCGGCTGATTTTAAAATTTCGGCAATTGTAACTGCCTTGGATTCAAGCGGATACTGTCCTTCGGGTTGCCACGCCTTGTTTCCCCGAATAAATGTATGCCCTGTTGTTTGTCCGGTCATTAACGACGAGCGCGAAGGTGCACAAACAGTGGTTCCGGCATAATGTTGTGTAAAAAGCATTCCTTCGGCAGCCATTTTATCAATATTCGGAGTTTTAAACTTTTCCTGACCATAGCAGCTTAAATCGCCATAGCCAAGGTCGTCGGCAAGAATGTACACAATGAAGTTGTTTAAAGTTTCCGCAATAGAATTACAATAAAAGCCAGTATATTCAATGCTTTCCAATGCACTTCATTTGTTTCAAAACGTATTAAAATTGCCTTGAACGCATCCAACCATGCATTAG
>JALUZN010000395.1 GCA_027011835.1 Draconibacterium sp.
GTTTTTACTTCAGTGGCTCCAACACGATTTAATATTTTGTAGTAGCTTTTTAAATTTGCCTCTTTCGAAACTAACGTGGTAAACCACCGGCACGACTTGTAAAACTGTTTGCTCTCTTTTATCATGTTGGTAACAAATTTTACTTCGCCACCGTCGCACCAGAGTTCGTTGCTTTTCCCTCCGAAGTTGAGCGTTGTCCGTGTTACTTTTTTCTTCTTTAAATTTCGCAGTTTTCGTACCGTTCCGGCTTCGGCTTCGTTAGCCGATGTATGGAACGGCGGATTACAGATGGTAAAGTCGAACCGCTCATTTTCTCTTATTATCCCTGAAAAAATATGTTGCCTGTTTTCCTGAAACCTTAACTCGGTTTTTTGTGCCAAAAATGAATTTGAAGCGATAATTTTTCCTGCCGATTCAAGTGCTCCTGCATCGATATCGGTACCCACAAACGACCAACCGTACTCGGCAACTCCAACAATAGGGTAGATGCAATTTGCTCCTACGCCAATATCGAGTCCTCTGTAACTTTTCTTGTTCACCGTTTTGTTTAATAAATCGGCTAAATAGTGGATGTAGTCGGCGCGCCCCGGTACAGGTGGTGCTAAATAGTTGTCGGGAATATCCCAAAAATCAACTTTGTAAAACTTTTTTAACAGTGCGCAGTTGAGCATTTTTACCGCTGCCCGATTAAAAAAATCAATCGATTCGTTGCCGTACTTATTTTTTATTACAAACCTGCACAATTCGGGACAGATAGTGCAAAGCTCATTAAGATTGTATTGTTCGCGGTGCCGGTTTCTCGGATGTAATCTTGCTTTTGTATCTTTTTTATTGCTTTGCATCGCTTCGAAAAGGAATTGGTGTTTTTGTTTTCTCCTATTTAGCTAAATACCCAATGGCTTGTTGTAAAAGCTTTCTGTAGTCGGGGTCTTCGTAGGTTCTTTTATCGTGCCCCGACTGAATATAAATTATTTTCGAATTGTTGTAGCTGTGTTCCCAGGCAATTATCTCCATACTTTTAGGGTGGTTTGTTTTCAGAAGCGGAATAACATTGTCGGCAACCCTTACATTCCCGTAAACTTCGTCGAAAAACCGTAAGTTGTGCAGCCCTTTTGTAACTGGTGTGTAGGTTTCTACCGTACTGTACACCCAGTTGTCGTGGTCGTAAGTCGATATTAATTCCGGTGGAACATTTTCTCCTTTTTCGAAATATTTTCCTCCTACAATTTTTTCGAATTCCGGCCAATTTTGGTACGATGCAATGGAGTGGTGTAAAAACAGTAAGGGTTTTCCCTGTTTCGTGAGTTTTATATATGCAGCTTTCTCTCTCTCCGAAATGGTTTCCCACATATCGTAAAAAACGAGTACATCAAAATCTTTGGCAAGCTCTTTTTCGATTACAGCATTTGCTTTTGGTTGCTCAAAATGTTTGTACTCCACGTTCTCCATTGCGTCGAAAAGTTCGAAAAATTCTTTGGTATCGAAGTCGTGTCCTCCGGTAACTAACATAATTTTAATGGGTTGCGCACGAGTGAATTGAATAAAAAACAGGAGACATAAAATGAGTAAAGTTTGTTTCATCAGATTTTGGTTCATTTATTTTCGGTAGATAAAAGTAACAAAAACAAGGTTTTTCCCTGTTTTATTAATAACTATTTTTTGTTGGGAAGCAACCTTTTTCGTTTTCAGCAATCTTTATATTATGTTTGATGATTGAAATGGCAAAAGCAAAGAAATACATTTTAA
>JALUZN010000396.1 GCA_027011835.1 Draconibacterium sp.
AACTGGAACTCCGCAAACGCAACGAAAAAACCAATGCCATCGAATCGCAAAAAAAGAAAATTGAGTGGGGCTCGCAAATACGGTCGTATGTTTTACAACCCTACAAAATGGTTAAAGATGTGCGCACCGGCTACGAAACCGGAAATGTAAACGCCGTTCTCGATGGCGAAATCGATGGGTTTATAAAAGCGTATTTGATGGAGTTTGGAGGAAAATAAAACGCCTCAATATCCATTCAAAAATCGGAAATTAAGTATAATTAAATAAACAATTATCGTTTATCGTAAATATACGATGAATGAAAATTATTTATTATCTTTGTAAAATGAAAAAAGCAAATGCAAATACAACTTTTAAAGAAGATGTGAATCAGTTAGCTCGTTTTGCAAAGGCACTCGGGCATCCTATTCGAATATCAATTTTACAGTATTTACACAAACAAGCGTGTTGTTTTACCGGCGATTTGGTCGATATTTTGCCCATTGCCCAATCAACAGTCTCGCAGCACCTTAAAGAGCTAAAAGATGCCGGCTTAATTAAGGGCGAAGTAGATCCTCCCAAAGTTAAGTATTGCATTCATCAAGAGAACTGGGAAAAAGCCAAAACACTTTTGAACGATTTTTTCGATGTCGACCTTAACGAAAATGTGTGTTCGATTTAAAAATTAAAATATAAACATTCATGATAAAAGATTTCACAAACAGAAGCATGATTTAGTTAAAGCACTAATTTTCTTCTCTTGTGTCTTGATTCTTGTATCATGATTCTAAATTTTATACCGATGAAAGTTTTAGTAATATATGGAAGTGCCCGAAAAAACGGCAACACCGCTCAAATGTTAGAGGCCGCATTATCTGCATTTCCAAAAGAAGCAGAAATAAAAAAGGCGTATTTAGGCGAATTGAAATTCTCGGGATGCGGGCCGTGTCGCGAATGTAAAACTACCGGTTATTGCACTATTAACGACGATATTCAATCGGTTTTAAAAGATATGATTTGGGCCGAAATAATACTTTTTGGTTCACCCTCGCAATTTTCCGATGTTAGTTCCGAATTAAAAATGCTGATGGAACGCACCTGGTGGATGAAAGGACAGTTGCGGAATAAAATTGGCGGATACGTTATTACCGGCCGCCGCTACATTGAAAGCACCATGAATACGTTGCACGCTTTTATGCTTCGCCACCGGATGATTTTGGGCGGAAGCGGCGCACTCGGTTACACATTTACCGAAATGGGTGGTTTGGAAAACGATCCTTTGGCAATTCGCGATGCTTTTGGAACGGGGCAACGTTTGGTTGAGATGTACCAGATTATTTACGAAAACAAATTGAACAGATAAATTAAAAGTTATGGAACAGGCACTAAAGAAAATGGGACTTGGGTTCACAGGCAGAGGAGAACATGTTATCGGATTCGAAACCTTTTTAACAAAAAAAGATGCCATTTTTCTCGATGTACGTTCGAAAGAAGAGTGCGACACACTTCGATTTAATTTTGAATTATTCGGGATTAAGGTTGTTGAAATACCCATAGAACAACTACCCGACAGAATTAACGAACTCCCAAAAAATAAATTAATAGGTACATTTTGTTCGTCGAAAACACGAGCTTCGTGGGCTTACATCTATCTAATTTCGAAAGGTTTTAAGAATACGAAATGGATTTCGGCAGGCAACGAAGATGTTGGTGCCCATTTAAAACCGGGACCAATTTTTAAACAAATTTCAAAACAGACGAATTAAAAGGAAATGGATATCTTAATTTTTATCATTTCGTTTATTGCAGCCTTTGTGTTTTCGCTCGGGGGAATTGGCGCTGCCATAATTCTTATTCCTATCCTTGTTTCGTTAGGCATTCCAATTAGTGTGGCAAAACCGGTTGGCCTTTTTAACAACACGGTAAGTTTAATTGGCGCAAGCGTTACAAACATAAAAAACAAACGCCTCGATTTTAAAATGGGGTTACCAATAATAATTGCTTCGTTTCTTTTTGCAATTGTTGGTGCATACATCTCAAAATTTATTTCCAACGAAATTATTCTTTATCTGTTTATTGGCTTTCTACTGTTTTCGGGTTTTATGTTTCTTTTTCATAAGAAAAAAGAACACGAGAATTACCGAACCGATACACCGTATTTTCAATTAACACTAATTGGCGCGTTTGCCGGATTATTGTCGGGAATGCTCGGTATTGGCGGTGGAAGTATAATCTCGCCTTTGCTTTTAATGATAAGTTTTAATCCGAAAAAAATTACGGCAATTACAGCTTTTGTTGTTCCTTTTTCGTCGTTTTCGGCATTTTTAACTTATTGGGCAATGGGAAACATCGACTGGAAAATTTTAACAATTGCATCGGTTGCAGGAGTTGCCGGAGCCACGCTTGGAACAATTTTTATGCAAAAGAAATTAAATGCCAACACAGTTAAAAAAATACTAGCCGTAATATTGTTACTGATGGCCGTAAAACTAATTTTTAAATTATTTTGAGAAGAATGAAACAGATTCTTTTAATTCTATTATTACTTCTTGGATTTAATGGATTTTCGCAAACCGTTGAAACCCAAAAAAAGGTTGACTGGAATGGCTACACTCAACTGCGAGCAACAAGTAATTTTGGCGACAATTCGAGTATTATGGTTCGTCGGTTAAAATTTTGGATAAAATCGACACCCGAATTTTCGGAACACTGGTCGTACAAAGTGCAAGCACTTTTTGCCAGTTGGATGCAAGAGCGATTTTTTTTACAAGATGTAAAAATCAACTACAAAACAGGCCTTTTCTCGTTCGATATGGGGCAATTTGTTCCTCAATATAGTTTGCAACGGTTTCAACGCGATGTAGATATTGCGGCAATTGAAAGGGCTTTGGTTATAAATGCTCTCATCCCCGATGGCACGCTAGGAGTGCGCGATGTTGGAGTTCAAATTAACTTTCACTCTTCCAACAATCTTTTAGAGACTCATTTGGGAGCCTTTAATGGCTATGGAATAAAGGAGTACCGACTTAACAGTAAGGGTTTTATGTTAACAAATAAGACGGCAATTTCTATTCCGGTTAACAAAAGCCAAGTGCAGTTGGGCTACTCGTTAATGTACCGGAACACAGAAGATTTGCAAATAAAAAAAGTTTTCCCCGACTCGGTTCTATACACCGGAACCGATATTCGGTATAATTTATTTGCAATGTTTACATCGAAATATTTTGGTATGCAGGCAGAATACCTGAATGCCGATTTTGAGGGAAAACAAGCCAACGGGTACTATTTTTTAGCCACTACAAAAATTCGCAAATCGGAAATTATTCTCTCGTTCGAAGATTATAATAATACTTATTCAGAGACGCATCATCCGTATTATCGAATAGGATATAACTATCTGATAAACAAGAATAAAACAAAGCTGTTCTTCGACAACTATTTTCAGATTATTGAAAATGGAATAAAAAATTATTATGCAACAATTCAGCTTCAAATATTTTTTAAATAGAGAAAAATAATGGCGAAAGTAATTATTGCAATACATGGGTTAAGAAATAAACCGCCAAAGAACCTCCTGTTGGAGTGGGGACGAAAGTCTATTTTGGAAGGCATTGCATATTTGGGTTCGGAAGTGAAATTACCAAAGATGGAACTAGCGTATTGGGCAGATATTTTACATGGCCAACCACTTTCTCCGGACGAAAAGGATACAAAAAGCCCCTATTTTATAGATGAATATTATGTCCCATCGCGGAAAATCAAGAAAGTTGAAAGCCACATAATTAGACAAAGATTATTACTGTTCTTAAAAAAAATAATATATAGAATTTTCCTGAAGAAAGATTTTAGTTTACGCTTCCCTAAAATACCTAAAAAATTTATTCATAATAATTTTAGCGAGCTTGAAGTATATTTTAACGAAAACTGCGAAACGAATGAAAAAGCTTGCAAACGACGAGATGAAATAAATAGTCGTTTAATTTCACTTCTCGAAAAATATAAGAATGATGAGATATTTCTAGTTGCCCATTCGATGGGGAGCATTATTGCTTTCGATGTTTTAAGTTTTTTAGCTCCCGACATTCGCATCAATACTTTTGTAACCATGGGAGCCCCATTGGGTGCGCCTTTTGTTTTAAGCCGGATTGCCCGTCTGAATAAATCAAAACTTCAGGAGCATATTAAGCTGCAAACACCTGAGGCAGTTAGCAAACACTGGTATAATTTCGCCGATATTAAAGACTCCATCGCCATAGATTATAAGTTGTCTGACGAGTTTAAGGCGAATAAAAAAGGGGTGAAAGTTCAGGATTTCTTGGTGTTAAATACCTATCAAATAAATGGGAAACCAAATCATCATAAATCTTTTGGATATTTAAGAACTCCGGAATTTATAAACGTATTAATTGATTTTATTAATGAAAAATAGCGTTGAAATATTATCGCCGGGCCCAAATTGTTGGAAAACAAAAAAGATAATTAAATCTATCGAGCGGTTTTTCGAAGAAAATAGTATCGAAGCCGAGTTTCGGGTGATTAATACGATTGACGACTTTGTAAAATACAGAACCTGGATTTTACCAACCATAATAATTAATAATGAAATTGTGGCGAGAGGTTATCGCCCATCAAATAATAAAATTTTAAGCAGTATTAAAAAATAGAAATATGGAAGTAAAGAAAATTAATAGTTCGGAAGAAGCTTGTACTATGCAGGTAGATGTAAATGTTCACGCAAAAAGCGAAACACCATCAAGATTAAAAATACAGTCAGGTAAATTTAAAATGATTATTGACGAGCCTGAAAATATGGGTGGAACCAATATGGGTCCCAGTCCTGTACAAGTTTTGTTAATGTCGTTAGCAGGGTGTTTAAATGTTACAGGACACGAAGTTGCCCGACAAAGAGGGATGAAACTAAACGGAATGAAAATAGACATAAAAGGCAGTATGAATCCCTGTAATTTTATGGGCTGTTCGTTCGACGAACGTGCAGGTTTTCAGCAAATAAATGTTTCTATAAAAGCAGATTTTGAAAATGCAGATAAAGAGGCTATTGATAGTTGGCTACATGAAACGGAAGCACGATGCCCCGTAACTGATAATATTAAAGAGGGAACCAACATATCTGTAAACATTAAGTAAAAATAATGGGACACGAACATCATCATCACGAAGTTGAAGGAAAGAATTTGTTTTTTACGATTCTATTAAACGCAGGTATTAGTTTAGCTGAACTTATTGGTGGAGTTATCTCAGGAAGTATTTCACTTATTTCTGATGCTATTCATAACTTCTCCGATGTTATTTCGCTAATAGTTTCTTACATAGCAAATAAACTTTCAAAAAGAGATGCTACCGAAAAGCAAACATTCGGTTATAAACGAAGCGAAATTATTGCCGCCTTTTTAAACTCGGCAACACTAATAATTTTAGCCGTATTTATTCTTTTCGAAGCAGTCGAACGCTTTATAAATCCGGTGGAAATATCGAGTAATCTGGTTATTTGGCTCGCTCTCGGAAGTATTGTGGTAAACGGGTTAAGCGTACTTTTTATTAAAAAAGATGCCGAAGGTAATATGAATATGAAATCGGCTTATCTCCATCTTTTTGGCGACATGATGACTTCAATTGCAGTTTTAATTGGTGGAATTTTAATGAAATATTTTCACATTTATTGGATTGACCCTGTTTTTTCAATATTGATAGCCATTTATCTGCTCTATTTGAGTTGGGATATTTTTAAATCATCGTTAAAAATTATGATGCAGTTTACGCCCGAACACATTGATATAAAAGAAATTGCAAAAGAGGTAGCAAAAATTAAGGATGTAAAAAATTTACATCATATACATATTTGGCAAATTAGCGAACACGATATAATGTTTGAAGCCCATCTCGATTTGGAAAACGATGTTAAGATTACAGATTTTGAGCGAATATTAAAATCGGTTGAAGACTATTTACACGATAAATACGAAATTCATCATGTAACATTACAACCCGAGTTTATGGTAGATGACAATAAAGAAATAATTAAAAAATGATAACTATGCTGCAATACCAAATAAGTGCAAAATCGCAAAAAGGAGGAAAAGCATCCAGTTTATCCAATAAATCAACTATAAATTTTGAAGCAAGTTCGGGCAGAGATGAAGTCTTACCAAACCCTGCAGAATTACTACTTACTGCCTTATCGGCCTGTATTTTAAAAAATGTGGAACGCTATTCGGAAATATTGCATTACCCGTATAAATCGGCAAAAATTACCGTAAAAGGTGAGCGAAGTGACCAGCCACCTGCAATGCAAAAAATTGAATATCTACTTGAAATTGATACTGATATTGATGAACGAAAATTAAAAAACTGGCATAAAAATATTATAAAATTCGGAACCATTAGCAATACGCTTGCTAATGCTTGTGAGTTAAGTGGAGAAATTCAATTTATTAAAAATTAATATATAAA
>JALUZN010000397.1 GCA_027011835.1 Draconibacterium sp.
TAATAAAATTAGTTTGTTTTACAATTTTACTCAATCAAAAAAACGTTTCAAATCTCGGTCGAAGGATATTGTGATTAAAGATGTTTTTAACAAGGTAAATTATTTAAAATCGCCGTGCAACCATTTTTCAATTGTGGGTTTTCCGCGTGGTGTCGTGTGTGCCTGATAAATACTGGCATTCAGCTCGAACCCAATTAGCAGAATTAACGACATAACATACATCAGTAAAAGTACAATTAGCAGTGTGCCAATTGAGCCGTAAAGTTTGTTGTATTGGCTAAAATTATTTATGTAATAGGCAAAGCCGGCCAGTGTAATAATGCTTAAAACGGTTGCCAAAGTACCTCCGGCCGAAATAAACCGCCACTTTGTTTTTTTTGCCGGTGCCATATAATAAAGAAAAGCGTAGGTAAAAAAGAAAAGTGCTACCGTAATTATCCATTTTATTGCAATAAGAAGGTATAAAATGAAATTGTCTCTGAAAAAATGCAAATTGTCGAGGTAGTTTATTAGTACCTGTCCACCGGCTAAAAGAGCAATTGTTATAGTTATTAATAAAAGCATAATAAAAAGCAGGATAATTGCGGTAATGCGTTGGCTTATCCAAGTTCTTCGGTAAATACTATGAACAGTTGCATCGAAAGCGCTCATCATAGAAGCCAGTCCGTTTGTCGAGAAAATAAGAGCCAGTAAAAAGCCAAGCGAAAGCAAACCGCTCCGGGGTTGCATTACAATGTCGGTAACCGTTTCGTCGATGGTTGCAAATGTACTTTTTGGAACAATTCCCTCGATTAGCTGAAGCAGTTCTGCCTGAAAATTATCGATGGGAATGTATGGAATAAGGGTAAATACAAAAATTAATCCGGGGAAAAAGGCGACAAAAAACGAAAATGCAATTGCCGATGCGCGTGTTGTTATCGACCCGTCGATTATACTTCGCCAAAAGAACAGAGCTACATCGTAAATTGGTACACCGTCGAAAAAAGGTAAAGATGCTGTTTTTGCATTCTCTACAATCCGGTCTCTTAGTTTAATAACTCGAGTAAACTTTTGTTTGCCCTTTTTCATCGGGTCTACTTTTTTTCAATTCGAAGTTGATGAATATAATCTTTCCCTTTCTCCTTTTTCAGTAAAAAATAGATTCTGAAATTTCCGTTATTCGTTTTTAAGTTTCCAATAACATATTTCGACCCCTCTTTGCCTCCCCGATGAATAATTGTAAAACTCTCGGGCACAAAACTATCGAAGAAGTTTTTAACAATTTGTTTTGCTTGTGCTTTGCTGTAAACATTGTCGTTATCGAGCACAACCAGTTCTACATTGTCGTTAAAATAGTCGGAGAGTAATTTTGCATTTCCCTTTTCAAGGCTTTTGATTATATCGTTTGGTATCTCAATCTGCGATTTTGCAGCTGTTGAAACCAACAAAAAGCCAAGAATAAAAATAAACGGGAATACTATTTTTTTTACTGCTGTCATATCTCTTTTATTTCAGGTAAACGCATCCGGCATCTCAAAAACTGTGCAAAAATGCTCTCAATTCAAAAAGAGTTCAAATAATTTTGATAATCTTTATCGCTCTTTTTTAATGTAATTTTGGTATTATACCTCTAATTTTAGTGTAAATTTATAAAATTATAATTCAATAAGCAGAATGAACATAACTTTATTGGTAATTGGCAAAACCGATGCCTCCTATTTAAAAGAGGGGTTAAACGAATATATGAAGCGATTAAAGCACTATGTAAATTTTAATATTGAAATAATCCCCGACATTAAAAAAGGCAAAAAATTAAGTGTCGAAAGTCAGAAAAGAAAAGAGGGAGAACTTATATTGGCAAAAAAAAGTGCGGGCAGAGAGATTCATCTGTTCGACGAAAAAGGGAAAACGTATTCGTCGGTAGAATTTGCCGGTTTTATTGAGAAGAAAATGATTAGCGGACTAAAAGAGTTGGTTTTTGTTGTTGGTGGTCCGTATGGTTTTTCCGATGAAGTATACAAGAATTCATCGTCGAAAATAGCGCTGTCGCGACTTACTTTTTCGCACCAAATGGTACGGCTTTTGTGTGTTGAGCAAATTTACCGGGCTTTTACAATTATTAAAGGCGAACCTTATCATCACAATTAATTTATGCTGCTGAAATTAAATAAATACGTTTACCTTGTTGCTGCAATTTGTTTTATTGTTGTTGCTGCGGTTATTGAAAACGGACTTTTAAAACAGCACCCCGAAACACACCTTGTTAACGATTTTCAGAAAACACTTTTAAAAAACGAAAAGTTCCTGAATTCGCAGATTATTAAAATTAAAACTCTCCTGTCAGCCGATACCTCGGTAAATGTTGGCGAAATAATAAACGAGTCGGAACTAACTCTTAATGCCCCCGACTTTGGGTACTTGATTTTTAAAAACGGGAAACTGGTTTACTGGTCGAACCGAACTTTCGCCTTCTATAATACTACCGACGAGATTGAAGTTTCGCCCGGACTGGTTCATTTGCCAAATGGCTACTATTTAACCGACACCGCCACGCAAAACAATATTGAAGTTTTGGGCCTGCATTTGATAAAAAACAAATATAATTTCGAAAATAAATATTTACAAAATCGTTTTTCGGAGAGTTACAACGTGCCCGAAGTTTTTACTATATCGGAAACAAAGAATGAAGCAGATAGAGAGTTCTGGATTACAAACTCGAAAAACGATTACCTATTTACATTGGTGCCGGGCGGGCAATTTCTCTGTACAAAAAACCAACTCTATATTCCTGAATTTATCTACTTTTTAGGATTGCTGATTTTGTTGTTCTATTTTAAAAAAGAGTTTATAGAGTCCGACAGCCCTTTTGTTTTACGAGTTGCCATACTTGGCACAGCCCTTTTTATTATTTACTGGTTGCACATTATTTTTAATATTCCCCGCCTGTTTATACACATCCGGATTTTTAGTCCCAACTATTTTGCACTTAACAACTGGCTCCCTTCGTTGGGCGACTTTTTTCTAATTTCGCTCTTCTTTCTCTTTTGGCTCTACAATTTTGGGCACGAGCTAAATATAAAACAGTTGCATCGCGACTCGCTTCTTCCCCGAAAAATTATTGTTATTCTGCTGCTTCTTTTTAGTGCAAGTTTATTTCTGCTTGTTCATTTTTTTATAGAACAACTTATTCTTAATTCAACCATCTCTTTCGCATTAAATAAAATTGTAAACATTACTGTGCAGAGCGCTTTTGGCATTTTTGCAATTAGTCTGTTGCTTATCTCCTTAATTTATTTTACTGCTCGTATAAACGAAGAGGCACTGCACGATTTCAGCTTTTTACAACTTCTTGGAGTTACTATTGCCATTGCTTTATTTATTGGCTTAGTACAATTTGTTTCGGTGGGTGCTGTTTCGGTTGCGGCGCTACTTTTTTTTATTGTTACGTCGGTTCTTGGCTGTGTTTTAAGCCGGAAATACCTGCACAGTTTTACCCTCAGCTATCTTATTATCTTTATTTCGGTGGCCGCCATCTATTCGCTTCAGGTTTTTTACAGCACCATTAGTCAGAAAGAGCGGGAAGTGCAAAAGTTGCTGGCCATAACGTTAGAGACCGAACGCGACCCTGCCGCCGAAGAGTTTTTAATAAAAATACAAGCGAAATTGCACGACGACCCGGCAATTTACAGTTTGTTACTTCAGGGAACTAACTTAAGCGAATACATCGAAAAGGCCTATTTCAGCGGTTATTTCAGTAAATACATTACCAAAGTTTATGTTTGCGAACCTACCGACAGTTTGTTCATCGAACCGGAAAATAGGAGTGTTCCGTGTATGCCGTTTATGGATGGAATTATTAAATCGCAGGGCGACCGGATTTTGGGAACCGATTTCTATTTTATGGATAATATGAACGGGAGAATATCGTACACCGGAAAGCTTTTTTATCCGTTTTTACCCGAAAAAGGCGGTGGCGTTACCATCTATATCGACCTCGACTCCGACCTGCTTTTCGAAGGAATTGGATTCCCCGAGCTGTTAATCGATAAATCGATTGCACGTTCCGAAAACTATAAAAAATTCGATTATGCAAAATATTATGGTGGCGAGTTAACCGATAAATTTGGCGACTACAACTATAATTTTCATATTGATGCCTACCTGGAACATAACAAAAATACTGCCGACGAAAACAAAGAGTTTATTTATAAAAAATGGCACGGACGCGAGCACTTAATTTACCATACACGAGCAAATAATTATGTAATTGTTTCGCGCTCGTTATATACGTTTAACGAGTACCTCATCTCTTTTCCATATCTGTTTGTTTTCTATTTCTTATCGGCACTGCTTATTCTTTTTATTGCAAATCCTGCTATTCGAAACCGCAAAATTGTTTTCGACCTGAAGTTTAAAATTCAGGCTGCTATTATTTCAATTGTTTTTGTTACGTTACTTGGTGTAGCGTTGGTTACCATTTCGTACAACGTAAAACAGTACCGCTCGAAACACGAAAACGATTTGAATGAAAAAATGAAATCGATTTCGAAAGAGATTGAGTTGAGACTGGAAGACAAAACAGAAATTACACCCCCTTTAACAGACTGGTTGCACCGCGAGCTGGGGAAACTCTCTAATATTTTCAGAACCGATATAAATATTTATGGTGCCGATGGCGAATTAATTGCCTCGTCGCGAGGAGAAATCTTCGAAAACGGGCTTATTTCGACCCGGATGAATGCCCGTGCATACAACGAAATTTTTCAAAACTTTCAAGCCGGATATTCCGAAACCGAAAGTATTGGAAATCTTTCGTACCTCTCGGCATATAAACCAATTATTAACAACTACAGCGACTACCTCGGATTTATAAACCTTCCCTACTTTATTAAACAAGATAATTACAGCCAGGAGATTACAACGTTTGTGGTGGCATTTATTAATTTATATGTTTTGCTTTTTCTGGCCAGTATAATTGCCGCCGTTTTTATTGCGAATCAAATTACCCGGCCGCTGGTTATCATTCAGGAAAGATTGCAAAAAATGCAACTTGGAAAACAGAACGAACATATTGTTTATAACCGAAACGACGAAATTGGCCGTTTAATAATTGAGTATAATAAAAAAGTTGACGAGCTGGCTGTAAGTGCCGAGCTTCTTGCACGCTCTGAACGCGAATCGGCCTGGCGCGAAATGGCAAAACAAATTGCCCACGAAATAAAAAACCCGCTTACTCCAATGAAATTAAATATTCAGCACCTGCAACGGGCAAAAGCCGAAGGGAAAGAGTATGAAAAATACATTGAACGGGTAACTGCAACATTAATTGAACAGATTGACAATTTGTCGAATATTGCCACCGAGTTCTCGAACTTTGCAAAAATACCAACAGCGCGTAATCAGGTATTCTGTTTGGCCGAGCAGTTGCAAAGGGTTATTAATTTATACGAAACACACGACCGGATTACAATAGAATACAAATCGAAAAAAGATTGCAAACTAGAAGTAAATGCCGACCGCGAACAGCTCTCGAGAGCTGTAATAAATTTAATACGTAACGGTATTCAGGCTGTTCCCGAAGATAAAAAAGGAAAAATAGAAATTTGGGTGGAACAAAAAAATGGAAAAGCAATTATTGCGGTGAAAGACAACGGCTCCGGAATTCCGGTTGAGCTTCGCGATAAACTTTTTACACCCAGTTTTACTACCAAAACCAGTGGAATGGGACTCGGACTTGCCATCGTAAAAAATATTGTCGAAAACTTCGCAGGAAAAATCTGGTTCGAAACAGAACTCAATGTTGGTACTACATTCTTTTTAGAAATTCCTATTTATTCTCAATCTTCATAGGTTTATCAGTGGTCACAACGAGAGTTTAAACGATGCATTTAAATGCATCTTGCTTTAGCTTGTAAAAAACCTAAAATCGATATTCTGCCAAAGGCACACCTTCGTGGTCATTCGAAATTTGCAACTTTTTGTTTTGCGGTGCGTGCAATGTTCCCGTTTTTTGCAACTGTTGTGGACGCACCTTTTTGCTTCGCACATTCCAATCCCCGAGATAAATCACGGGGCTAAAAATATTTTACTGCCCCAGATTCACAGATTTTTAAATCGAAATTCTGCCAAAGGCACACCTTCGTGGCTATTCGGAATTCATCATTCATCATTCCCAATCTTTAAGACAAACAAACATCTCAAAATTAAAAGCCCCAGATTCGCAGATGCTTTAAAATCGAAATTCAACATTCTGCCAAAAACACACCTTCGTGGTTATTCGAAATTTGCAACTTTTTGTTTTGCGGTGCGTGCAATGTTTCCGTTTTTTGCAACTTTTGTGGACGCACCTTTTTGCTTCGCACATTCCAATCCCCGAGATAAATCTCGGGGCTAAAAATATTTTACTGCCCCAGATTCACAGATTTTTAAATCGAAATTCAATATTCGGAATTC
>JALUZN010000398.1 GCA_027011835.1 Draconibacterium sp.
TAATTACTGTTTATACTCGAACATTTACCCCGGCATCGCGTGCAGCGGCAAAGAATGTTCTAATTGTTGTTCCTGTTTTTTGTGTTCTGGCACATTTGTCGAATTGGCGGTCGGTATGTGCCATATCGTACCCCGGATAAAACCGGCTTACCCGGTGAAAGTAACCGCGACCGGCTTCGCCAAATTCAGAAGCAAAAGCAAACCCCAACTTTATCCAATCTTCGTAGTTCATCGTTAAATCTATCCGACTGGCTTCAATACGCCGAACCACAACTTCAACATCGTGCTGCACTTTACCGGCACTATGTATTGGTGATGTTGCAGTAAATTGTTTTTTGGGTTGCGGGCGATGGAGCCACTCCTCGGGGTTGAACTTTTTGCGTTCGATTAACCATATTTCAGGATTAAATTTTTGTCTCATCGCTTTATATCGCTTCTTTTACTTTATCTAACAAATCTTTTAATTCCGTTAAAAAAGAGAGTGTTAGCATAACTTCGTCACTACTACCTGAATCAATCCCAACATTAATTAATGTTTCGTAATGCCCGATAAATCTTTCGGTATCGAAATGTCCGATACGCTCTTTCAGGTTTTTTAATTCTTCTTTTTGATTTTCCATGATTTAAATTTTTAGTTGTTAATTAAATATTTTGGATTTATACAAACTTCCGGATCGTAGCAAAGAAATGTTGCCCTGGAGACATCTTTACAAGCCCGGTCGATTTCGATGGAATAAGTTTTTTTGATATAATTGAATATTGCCTGGAACATTTCACCGTGTGGAACCTGTTCGGTAAGATCGATTTCGATAACCCATTTTAAACCGTTGCCATTTGGCGAAACAAAAAGCAGTTGGGTTTCAAAATACGGGTCTTTTAGTATTTGTAGTTTTGTTTTTTCAACATTCTCCAGATGGTCGAAGTCGAGGGCGATTAATCCGGAGTGTTGAATTAACGATGCTTCGTTACGTTTCGAAAAGATGCCCGAAAAAGTAACATACGGGAAATGAGTTGCTTTATATTTCCGGTTTTTGTTTTTGTCGGAAATAGACCTCAATTGTTGTGTTGGTTTGGTAAAATATTGGCCCGAAATAGCTTTGTACACATCGAGCAAACCAATGTTTTTAACCGGGTAAATATTGGTTACCGGTGCTTTGTAAAAACTAAATTTTTGATATGTATTTTTACTTTTTTTCATTATTATTTTTCCCGCTGGGCTTGTGTATATATAATTTTCCCGCAACCTGCTCAACCTACGCAACCAATCAGTCTTAATTCATTAACTATAAACACCTTACAGAGGTTGAATAGTCTCAACCAAAAAAAGAGAGAATCTTCATGCAATACTCTGATTATTAATATAGTTGAGTGTTTTATTACTGGTTGAGCAGGTTGAGGCTGCTTAATTATGTTAAATGTGGTATTACTCAACATGCTCAACCAAAACTCAACCAGAAAAAATATTGATTTAACTGACTTATAGATATTTAGTATTTTATGGTTGCGTAGGTTGAGCATGTTTACATATTTATTTCTACTCCATAGATTGAAAAAACATTTTCGTTATTTTCTAACCAAAATTGATAGCAAGAATAAAAAAATTTATCCATGTAAGCATCGCCTCTGTTTCTTTGTTTATTAGGGATAAAACTTGTATTACTTTTTGAAGTCAGCAACATTCGCAAACTATTGTAATCTAAAAACCGCTGGTTGTTATTTTTGCAGTATTTCATGTA
>JALUZN010000399.1 GCA_027011835.1 Draconibacterium sp.
GCTCGGTGGGGAAAAGATTATAAATAAAAAGTTCATCAAATACTTTTGTTCCAATTCTGTTTATACGGCCTACACGTTGAATAACTCTCGTCGGGTTCCAGGGAATATCGTAGTTTATTATTAATCCGGCACGATTTAGGTTTACACCTTCTGAAAGTTTATCGCTTGTTATTAAAACATCATAATCGTTTTTCCGCTTTACATATTTCGCATTAAAATTAGCGTCCAATTCAATTGCAAATTTTTTGGTGATATTACCATCACAAAATAATACCCTGCCGAGATTGTTCTGAAAATACTCTTTTAAATGAGTAACAGTATCAGCATATTCCGTAAATATTATAATTTTTCTTTGCGGATGTTTTTCTTTACTTAAAACTTTTTTTACATTATTTAATACTTCTTTACGTTTAGGGTCGTTTGCAACCAGATCCAATTTTGCCATTTCTTTTTGTATTTGCTCAAACAGTTCAATATCATTTTCAATATCCCGTAAAAATTTATCTTTGAACTCAAACTTATTTATTTCGTAAATTTTTGTGTGCTTTGGCGAGGTTTTCCCTTCGGCGTTTTTTCTAAATTCTTCCAAGGCTTTTTCAATTGCTTCCAAAGTAAAATCATCAGCTCCGTCTTCGTCATTGTAGATTGAGTCTATCACTTTACGGTCTAAAACGTATTTCCCCGAACTTTCTATAAATGATTTAACCATTTTATGAGTTCGTAAAAACCTTTCAATACTTTTATTAAAAGCGCCAAACGAGCTTTCAAATCGCTTTACCAACAATCGTCGCATAAAATCGAATAAGTTACGCTGTTGTTGGAAAGTTCTGTTCGTCTCTTCATCTTTTTTCTTTTTGGGTTTAGTTTCATATTCAAATGGTCTGTAAATAGCACCTTTGAATATGCCATCCTCGCCAAAATATATTTTTATTATTTTATCGTAAAACTCCGATTGCTCCTTACTCAATTCATAAAATAATTCTTCGGGGTCTTTAATTTCCGAAAGGTTTTGTATCTCTTTTTTATATTCAAAATCGGTTTTAAGGTCCAGTCTGTTTCGTCTTATAATTACAGGCGTAATAACATTTTTAATATCACTTGCCATTTCACTTACATTTTCTTTTACAATTGAAATATCAATTGGTAGTTTTAAACCAAACGTCTTTATATAAAGTTTTTCTGCTTTTGCTCTTTTTTCCGTATTTGTAGAATTATGATTCTTTAGAATAAACGAAAGGTTTTTAAAACGATAGTTATAAGAATGAAAGCGTCCTTCCAAGTCGGGTTCTATGGTAATGCCGGATTGCCCCGGTATAATAAATAGTTTAAGCAGCGAAAAAATATCGGCCGGCGAGTTATTAAAAGGAGTTGCCGTTAACAATATTACAATTTTTCCTCTGCAAATATCTGCAAGCGCTTCATAAGCCGAAGTATCCTGGTTACGAAAACGATGCGCTTCATCAACAATTACAACATCATATTCCAAATTGTTTTTTCTTATTGATTCCGATACATTCTCAATATTTCCTGTGCTTTCAATATCCCAATTATAGAGTTTGAATTTATTCCAATACTCATACCATCCTGAGTTTTGCTTTTTATCGCCAACCAATCCGGGCGGGCAAAGAATTAAACCTCTCTTGCCTAATTGATTTGCAATAAGTGAAGCAATAACGGACTTGCCCAGACCAACCACATCAGCAATTATAACACCGTTATAAGTTTCAATAACA
>JALUZN010000400.1 GCA_027011835.1 Draconibacterium sp.
AGCGAGAGCACCGAACTTGTTATTCCAGAAACGCTTACTTCCTCCAACGACAAATTTGTAGTCACCTAATGTTTCTCTTAAACCATTGTACCCCCCCTGGGCAACAATATTAAATGTTGTCTTATCCGGTGCTTCTTTCATGATGAAATTGACGGTTCCGCCGATTTGATCGGCTTCCTGATCGGGCATAGCGGTTTTGGACACCTCGATACCTTGCAACATGTAGGGAGAAATCATGCTCAAATCGCTACTCCGATCGCCCGAACCGGTGGCGGCCAATGTAATTCCATTAATCTGAATTTTATTGTACTTAGGCGATAAACCTCGGATAACCACTTTATTCCCTTCGCCGCCGGCTCTCTTTAATGAAATACCAGGTAAGCGGCCGACCGCCTCCGCTGCATTGGCTTCCGGCAATTGCTGAATTTTAGAGGATGAGACGATATTTTTAATGGAACTGGCACTAATTTGTTGGTTGATGGCTTGCATTTGCCCTTCGGCCTGAGCCGTAACTTCAATGGTCTCTCCGGTAAGGTTGGTATAATTCAATTTGATAACCAGCTTCAAAGTCTTACTAGGCTCTACGGTGATTTTCTGACGCTTTTCCTGATAACCGACATAATTGACAACTAACGTGTAAGTTCCGGCAGGCACATCCAAAATCTCGAAATGCCCGCTATTGCTGGTAGCCGATCCTAATGTTGTACCATCAAGATAAACATTGGCACCAGGTAAAGGTTGTAAACTTTGGGAATCAAATACATATCCCACAATTTTTCCTGCATTTTTTGCGAAACTTAATGTGGCACCAATGAGTAGAAAAACGAACAAAAATCGGATAAAATTTTTCATTGCGGCTCCTCCAATAAATTACCCAAAGTAAAATAACAAAAAAAATTTCTATTATTAAGTAATTTACCGTAAATTTAACAGTAATTTTACTGTTAAAAGAGGCCTGATTTTCTTTCTACTATCCGATTGGTGAAGACGATTTGCATCATAAAACGAATGAATCTAAATTTAACTCAGAATGTTTAATTAATCTCGATGCTTTATGATAACCGAAGCCGAAAAAAAAGAATCCCTTTCCAAAATTTTAAAAAGCCGAACTTTCAAAAATTCACAAACGTATCAAAATTTACTTAAATACCTAGTCAACGCCGCTATTAAAAATCAAGCGGTCAAAGAATATGATATTGCCATTGAAATTTTTGGGAAGGATGCTTCCTATAATCCGGCAGAAGATCCTACGGTTCGCGTTTATATTAGCAACTTGCGTAAAAAACTAAAAAAATATTATAGTGACGAGGGTAAACACGATAAAATTCGCTTGGAGATTCCCTCCGGTCATTATGCCGTTCGGTTTTTTCACAAAAAGTCACCGACTTCTCCCTCTCAATTTTTTTCCGGCAAGGTCTTTTTGTACTTCATTATTAGCATACTCCTGATAATTATAATTGCCATTTCCATTAAAAATTCCGAACACGACCATTTTAAACATGTCGGTTTGTTTTTAAAAAACAAGTTATGGCAACCCATTACAAAAAGTAAGCTGCCTTTATTAGTTGTTTTTGGTGATGATTATTTTATTTACGACACCCAAAATATAAACTATGGCATTCATCGTTTCCATTATATCAACTCCGATTCGGACTTAAACCGATTAAAAGCCCGTGACAAACGATTTAAAAATTATCAAAGAACTCCTTACACATTTACACCGCGTATTAG
>JALUZN010000401.1 GCA_027011835.1 Draconibacterium sp.
CTTGAACTGCACACCGGACGAATTTTTGAAAATGTTCTTGGTCCGTTTTATATTCTTTATGTGCCGCTTGCCGGCATCTGTATTTTGCTTGTTTTGGCAAGTGGCTTTTTAATGTGGTGGAAACTGCGTAAGAAAAAGAAAAAAAAGATACTGCCTGGTAGTTCAAAAAAATAAATGGGGGGTTAAATCTATCAAAATAATTTTTTTAGAAATAAATTGTTCGGGGCTGAAGCCCAATTGTTTTTATCATTCTATAGTCCGTTGGCTGAAGCCAACGGCAAAGGATAAATAACTACAGATTTATTATTTGTACAGAAATATCCTTTGCCGTCCCTTTTAAGGGACGGATTTTAGTATTACACCAGACTTTAGTCTGGTGGTTGCAAACATTGAACTGCTTTTGGCTTTAGCCATTAAATTTAGAAAATGAAGATTAATGGCTAAAGCCAGAAAACCTGGAACTTGCGCATCACCAAGCTAAAGCATGGTGTAAAAATGGGTGATGCTGTTTCTTGCAAAGCAATTCCTTTGGAGCAACTCGCATTTAAAATCAGCAATTCTAAAATCATGAGCTTTATAATATTGTTGTAGAAATATCTTTTTCCATTCACTGCGGAATCAAGGTGAAAATATCCTTTGCCGTCCCTTTTAAGGGACGGACATAGAAATACAAATCAATTTCCGGGGTTTAGCCCAAAATTCTATCGAACTATATTTTTTTAGAAACAAATTGTTCGGGGCTGAAGCCCAATCAATTGTTTTTATCATTCAATAATCCGTTGGCTAAAGCCAACGGCAAAGGATAATTCAGATGTACATTGGGACGAAAACCTATTTAATATTTTATTTCCCTTCGGCAAAATCTTGTAAATACGAGAATCGTTTTGTTAGTTTTCCATCTTTTGTAATCGATGCCCGTTCAATAATCCCGTCGCTGTCGTTGCCAAATAAACTTGGAAAAACTTTATCGATAAGATTTCTTCCAAAATCGAGCGAAGCATCTTTGGGCAGCTCGCAAGGTAAATTGTCGACTGCCTGAACGGAGATGTTCTGTTTACTCGAAAATGCAGGCTCCATTTCTCCTGTTTGCGGATTGTAGTCGTAAAACGGGTCGTCGATGGTCGATGCTTTTTTTGTTGATGGAATTGAGCCTTCAATGTCGCAGGTAATATCGGAAATGACCGATATTTTAAAGTCGCTCTGTTTTGCCTCCTGTTGAGTAAAAAGTACAGGAGCTTTTGGGTTCCAAAATGCCGATGCAATTAGTAAATCGGTAGTTTTTGTAAAGGGTTGAAATGCATTTTCGTACATTTCGGGATGATTAAAAAAGTGCATTAAATCGAAAGCTTCCCCATCTTTCCGTTTTACATAATTTCCCGGGAGAAGCTGTGTGTAAACGGCATCCGAAATATTTTTTGTTTTAAGATAATCGGTAGGAGAGAGGCGCGTAATATTAAGGTGGTGCAAAACTTCGAGAACGCCACCTGCCACACGTCCATCGCCGGTAACTACAATTTTTACAGGAGGGAGTTTAATGTTGTCGAGTTCCTTGTACATTTCAACCAAATCGGTGCAGAGGTGCGCCGGCTTTAAATCGAAAAGTTTTTCGCGCAGTCCCAATGCACGAAATCCGTTGTATGCGCCAACCAGCCCGGCAAACCGCCCGAATCCAATAATTCTGAATCCCTCTTTGTTGGTCAGTACTTCGTAATCAACTAGTTGAATATTCT
>JALUZN010000402.1 GCA_027011835.1 Draconibacterium sp.
ATGTCGATTCCCGGATTTTTTCCCCCGGTAAAATACAATGGTCATTATCTTGTTGATGGTGGTGTGGTAAATAATTATCCTGCCGAACAGGTAAAAGCGATGGGGGCCGATATAATTCTTGGCGGCGATGTTCAATCGGGGCTAATTAAAAATATCGATGAAATTGGGTCGATGGCATCAATAATCGACCAAATTATCGGATTTAATCGGGTGGATGCAAACAAAAAAGGGTACGAACTAACCGACTATATTGTTAAAATTAAAATGCCTTACGGAATGATGGATTTTAATAAGTTCGACTCGATTATTGCCATTGGCGAAAAAGTTGCCCGCGAACATTACGATGATTTGAAAGCACTCGCCGACTCGATTAATAATTTACGGGGTGGAATAGATAAGAAACCCGACATAAAAGCTCCTGAAACTGTTAAAATAAATACTATTACATGGGCAAATTTAGACTATAAAAATAGATATGAAGGTTATTTTGAAGATATTCCGAACCATGAAATAACGTTTGCTAAATTAAACGAACGGATGCATTTACTCAACGGCACAAATAATTTTAATAATTTGCATTATGAATTCGAAAATGCCGGCGAAAAAGGATTGGATATGAAGATAATTGCCGGCAGTACAAACAAAGGGAGTTTAGGTGCCGGAATTCATTACGATAACGATTATCAGGGAAGCGTTCTTCTTAATTTGGCTTTTCGAAATATTAAAGGCGGGCGGGCGAAGTTTTTTACAGATATTGTTTTAAGCTCGAACCCGCGGTTAAAAACAATGTTTATTATTAATAATGGTTTTAAACCCGGTTTCGGAATGGAATCTGATTTCTATTCCTTTGGGTTTTCTGAATACGTAAACGGACATAAAGTTAATTTTTGGAAATTCGAGAATTTTAGTGCCGGAGCCTTTATGCCCATGACCATTAAAAATAATTACCTTTTTAAAGTTGGGTTTCAGTACGAGCTGTTTAAATTCAGACAAGATGTTATTACCGACCCCGATCTAGAAGCCTATAATAAATTTGCAAGCTATGGAAATCTCTATTTTTCGTACAATCACGATTCAAGAGATAAGATAAATTTTACTCAAACCGGCCATTACATAGAGTTTAAATTCAAGTATATTTTCCCGTTCTCTAATCAATGGAGTGATATAATGGCAAACGGCTCTATTTTGTATTTTAAGTATAATTACAATGTAAAAATTGCCAAAAAATTAGTTTACCAGCCACGGGTTTTTCTTGGATACACTTTTACAAATTCAAGCAGCAGTAGTGAGGTGGAAAATCGTATCCCGTCGGTACAGCATCTTTTTGGTTTTGGAGGACAGAATAACGTAAATTATGTTGAAGGTTTTGTTCCGTTTGCAGGATTGAAATTTGTTGAACGTTTGGGATTGTATGCAGGAATGGTTTCAACCAACTTTCAGTATGAATTTTTACCGAAATTATATGCAACTGCACTATTCGATGTTGGCGTTAACGAATCGGTTATCGATTTCGATACAATGCAGTTATTGGTTGGATATGGTGCAAAATTGAGCTATAATAGTTTTGTCGGTCCAATCGAATTCTCGTTAATGAGTTCGAATATCGATAAGTCGTTAACCGGCTTTTTAAGCCTGGGATTCTGGTTTTAATATCGGATAAATAACTATATTCCCCATTGTATATATTTGCAATCTTCTGTATTTGTTTGAATGAATGAGTATTGTGA
>JALUZN010000403.1 GCA_027011835.1 Draconibacterium sp.
CTCTTATCGTGAACGCCAAGAATAGCACGCCCCGAAGGATCGACATTATTTCGGAACGATTCGTCCCAGGCAAGTGCTGCTTCGGTACTACAAGCAATCGATGCAATTGAAGGAACACAAGCCGCAGCCTGATCGGAAGGGAAATGCTCGCTATAAATCTGACGATACAAATACTCTTCTTTGTTCATCGGAGTATGAACCGGGAAACGGTATTTTGCATTCTCCATCATTTCGTCAGTAACCTGCTCGGCAGCAATCTGCTTAAGTGTATCAATCCAACCATATCCAACTCCGTCGGAGAATTGCTCTTTTTGGCGCCATGCCACACTTTCGGGCAATATATCTTCGAATGCTTTACGCAATGGCCATTTTTCCATGCGGCCATTTTTAGTCATTTTTTCTTCGGGATTAAAACGCATTGCCACATCTAAAAATTCTTTGTCGAGAAACGGAACACGACCTTCAACTCCCCAGGCTGCCAACGATTTATTGGCTCGCAAACAGTCGTACATATGTAACCGGCTTACCTTTAAAACACTCTCTTTATGAAATTCTTCGGCATTGGGTGCTTTATGAAAATAGAGATAACCTCCAAATATTTCGTCGGCACCTTCGCCGGTAAGTACCATTTTAATACCCATCGATTTAATAACGCGAGCCAACATATACATTGGCGTTGATGCGCGAACTGAAGTTACATCGTACGTTTCGATATGGTAAATTACATCGCGAATAGCATCTAAACCTTCCTGAATGGTATAATGAATTTCGTGATGAACCGTACCAATATAATCGGCTACTTCTTTGGCTGCTTTTAAATCGGGAGCCCCTTCAAGACCAATTACAAACGAGTGCAGTTGCGGCCACCAGGCTTCTTTTTTATCGCCCTCTTCAACACGTTTCCCCGAGAATTTTTTGGCCAAAGCCGAAGTAATTGAAGAATCTAATCCACCCGATAGCAAAACTCCGTACGGCACATCAGACATTAACTGCCGGTGAACCGCATCTTCGAGCGACTGCGCCAGCTCATCGATACTGGCAGGATTGTCTTTTACATTATCATACTCGGTCCATTCGCGATTATGCCAGCGTTTTAACTCGCCATCTTTGCTGTACAAATAGTGTGCAGGCGGAAACTCCTGAATTTTTGTACAATATCCTTCTAACGATTTAAGCTCGGAACCCACATAAAAGTTGCCAAATTTATCCCACCCCATATACAACGGAATAATTCCAATGTGGTCGCGACCAATTAAATAAGCATCTTCTTTTTCGTCGTACAACGCAAAAGCAAAAATTCCGTTAATATCGTCGAGGAACTTCTCTTTTTTATCCTGATACAAAGCCAAAATTACTTCGCAGTCGGAACCGGTTTGAAACTCATACTCGTCTTTATACTTTTCGCGTATCTCTTTATGGTTATAAATTTCGCCATTTACACCTAAAACCAACGTTTTATCTTTACTATAAAGTGGTTGCCCACCCGACTCGGGATCAACAATCGACAATCGTTCGTGAGCAATTACAGCTTTGTCGCCACAATAAATCCCCGACCAATCGGGACCGCGATGACGCAATTTTTTCGATTGCTCTAAAACCTGCGGCCTCAATTCCTGTGAATCACTTTTTAAATCGAATACTCCTACTATTCCACACATATCTTTTTATTTGTTTCGTTCTTACTTGTTTTATTTAATTTTCTCGCCAAAATTAATCACTTTGTTAT
>JALUZN010000404.1 GCA_027011835.1 Draconibacterium sp.
GATTAATAACTTCGACATTGTTAACGCTTATTGTTATTCCTTGTGTTTACGATGTGTTAGACCGGTTTAAAAGTTTATTTGTGAAGAGATAGCCATTGTTAGTAAAATCAGAGTCATTAGCGTGCCGGTAAGGCGTTTCAATACAAAGAGAGAAGAATGAAATTCATCATAAATAGAAAAATATTTATAAGCATGTTGTTTTTAGGGCTTACCCTTTTGGGGATTAAGTCTTACAAAATGCTTCCGGTTGAATTAATGCCAAATGCCGAGTTGCCCATGCTCTTTGTCAGCGTTGGTTCGTCGGTCGAGGTCGACCCCGCTTATATGGAGAGCCAGGCAGTTATTCCCATCGAAGGTGCCATAAATACTTTGGAGGGAATTGAAAGTGTTGAGTCGAATATCTCAGCCCGTTCAGCTTCCATTCAGGTAAATTTCAAACAAAATGTAAATACAAAATATACATTCCTGAAACTTCAGGAAAAAATTGATTTGATAAAAAACAGCCTTGGCGACAACTTTACCGTGCGGGTAAACAAGGTCAATATTCAGCAAATTAGTAGTCAGTTTATGGAGCTGCAAGTGCGTGGCACGGGTGGTACCGACCGTTTACGAAATATTGTAGATAAAGATATTGCTGCCGATTTGGAGAATATAGACGGAATTGCATCGGTAACCGTTTTTGGGGGAAAAGAGCGGTCGATAGAAGTAACCTATAACAAAGCCGCCTGCGAAGCCTACCATATTACTCCCGCCCAAATAAGGAATGCCATTTCGCGCAACTCGGCAAGCCGTACTTTTGCCGGCTATTTACACGATTCGAAAAGACAATATTTTGTTCATGTTACTGCCGAATACGAAAATGTTTCGGACATTGAAAATATTGTTGTTGCCGACGGCCCTGTCTATCTGAAAGATGTTGCAACCGTTTTTTTTGGTGTAAAAGAGGAAACTACAATTAGCCGTGTAAACGGGCTCGACGCGGTTTCAATGATTTTAGTAAACGACTCGCAAGCCAATTTAATCGACCTTTCGCACAAAGTTGAAAAACAGATTGCCGCGTTAAATAAAAAGTTGGCTCCGAAAGAGGTTGAGATTGTTGTTCAAACCAACATGGCCGAAACCATGGAGAAGAACATCGACCAAATTATCGACCTTGCACTGGTTGGAGGCTTGCTTGCCATTTTTGTTTTGTGGATGTTTTTAAAAAATTTCCGCATTGTTTCGTTTATCGCTCTGGCCATTCCAATTTCGGTATTCACCGCTTTTAATCTTTTTTATGCTTTCAATATTTCGTTAAACAGTTTAACGCTTGTGGGTTTGGTATTGGCAATTGGCATGTTGCTCGACAATAGTATTGTTGTGCTCGAAAATATCTATCGACTCTCGGGCAACAATTACGATGCCGAACGGGCTGTAACGCAAGGAACAAAAGAAGTTTGGCGCTCTATTGTTGCTGCAACATTAACTACGGTTACGGTATTTCTGCCCTTTCTTTTCTCGTCCGACTATATGGTAAAACTCCTCGGTAATCATGTGGGAGTTTCCATAATTTCAACATTAATGGTTTCGTTGTTTGTGGCACTGCTGCTTATTCCGGCAGCTGCCCACTTTTTGCTGAAAGGGAAAAGGCAGAAAAATATTTTTTACGAAAAAGTTACCACCAACAATCGTATTGTTCAGATTTATCTCCTTCTTTTAAAGGCAAGTATGCGCACACCTGCCAAAACAATTATTGGTGCAGTTGTGCTGTTTTTTCTCACCATTTTTATTGCGCTGGCTGTTAGTGTAAACAATCTTTCGGAGGTTGAACAAACACAGTTCTCTATTTATGTAACCATGCCAACCGGTTCAACTCTCGAAGCCACCGACTTGGTTGTTACCGATGTTGAATCGCGACTAAAAGACATTGAAGAGAAAAAAGATTTGATTTCGAAAATTCAGAAAGAGGAGGCTATTTTAACGTTTATTCTGAAAGACGATTACAAAAAGATAAATAACCGAACCATTGCCGAGATAAAAGCAGATGTTGAAAAGAAAGTAAAGAAAGTTGCCAACGCCAGAATTAGTTTAACGGCTCCTACATCGAGCGCCAGTTTTGGTGGTGGCGGCAGCAGGCGTTCGGGTACCGAAAACTTTGGCCGGTTTATGGGAATTGGAAGTAACCGCGAGCGCATTGTAATTAGAGGAAGCAATTTTGAGGTGATGAAAGGTGTGGCCGACGATATTCTTTATTATGTCGATGATTTGGAGTCGACACGGAGTGCATATATAAATATTGTGGGTAATCGCCCCGAAGTGCACCTCTTTTTTAATCAGCTGCTTTTAACCGAATACGGACTTACCTTAAACAATATTACATCGGAATTGGCAACCTTCTCGAGTGAGTTTACAGCCGGCGGCGTTAATTTTAATCAGGGAAACAACGAGTACGAGATTGTAATAAAAGAGGAGCAGTTCGACGATGAAGAGAAGGCAAAAGAGAAAGGAATCGACGATTTACGACATCTGCAAATTAGTAATAACAGTGGGGCAACATACGATTTGCAAGATGTTGCACAATTGGTTTATTCGTCGGGAAAAGCAAGTATAAAACGAGTAAATCAGGAAAAACAGATAGAACTTACCTACCGGTTTATTTCCGAAGCCGAAGCGTCGAAAGAGTTGCTGGAAGCGTACCGTTTAGAGATTGATGAAATAGTAAGCTCGTATAAATTGCCTTCGGGTGTTGCCATCGAGGTTATTCACGAAGAGGATCAGTTTTCGGAGTTTTATTTTCTTATTGCCGCTGCATTTATCTTAATTTTAATGATTCTCGCTTCGGTTTTCGAATCAATCTCAACACCGTTTGTATTAATGTTTTCCATTCCGCTGGCAGCAATCGGCTCGTTTCTCGCACTTATTTTTACCGGAAACAGTCTGTTTAGCGCCAATACATTAATGGGTTTTATTATCCTTATTGGGGTAGTGGTAAACAACGGAATTATTTTAATCGATTACACCAATATTCTCCGAAAACGTGGGTACAGGAAATCGCGGGCACTTATGTCGGCAGGATTGTCGCGGGTGCGCCCTATTTTAATTACGGCAATTACTACCATTGTTGCGCTTTTCCCGCTGGCAATGGGGCAGGCCGAGTATGTGGGTGCCATTGGTGCACCTTTTGCAATTACCGTTATTGGCGGGCTGTCGTTAAGCACAATTCTAACACTGGTCTTTATTCCAACGCTTTACTCGGGGCTCGAAAACTCGTTAAACTGGATAAAATCGTTGCACTGGGGAGTTAAAACTACTATGGCACTTCTCTTTCTTGCGGGCACAGGATTTATCTATTTTAAAGTCGATACTTTTCTTTGGCAGCTTCTCGATTTTGTCTTGTTGGTTATTTTAATTCCCGGAGTTACTGCATTTATTCTCACCAGTTTACGGCAAGCCAGCACAAAAGTTATCGACGAAAACGAACCGATACGAATTACAATCAGGAAATTGGTAAAAGTGTACGACCGCGACTCGCGATTTGTGCGCGAATGGAAATTGGGGTTGAAAATGCGCGAACGTGCCGGCTTAACAAAAGACTTTAAAAAAGCCCGCGATTTTGCCGAGTTAATTTGGCAAATTCCGCTATTTGCATTTTTAATCTATTTCACATTTTTCTATGTGAACAGTAAATTCGAAACCTGGTTTCTTTCGCATCTGGTCTATTTCTTTCAGTTTTTGCTGCTTATCCCAATCAGCCAGGTACTTATCAACAAAAATAAAGCAACCGGAAAAGCTATTTATTTAAAGTTGAAACGATGGATGTACAACCTTATTTATTGGGGAACTCCGCTGGTTTTTCTTTTCATATTTATAAAAAAGTGGGATAACTTAGGAGTGGTAATTTTTGTTGGAATTATTTGGATGATACTTCTCATTATCTATCGTTCGGGCAAATACATTCACGATAAAAATGTAAATATTGCCCGTATTGAAGGCCGTTTCGGAAAACTTCGCCGCGGGTATTTTTCAATGGTACGACGAATTCCTGTTATTGGAAAACATAAAACTCCTTTCCGTGCACTAAACGGCGTTTCGCTCGAAATACGAACCGGAATGTTTGGTTTGCTTGGCCCCAATGGAGCCGGAAAATCGACTATGATGCGTATTATTTGCGGAATTCTGGAACAGAGTTACGGGAAAATATGGATTAACGGGTTAGACACACAAGAATACCGCGAAGAGTTGCAGGGACTAATTGGTTACCTGCCACAGGCATTCGGAACCTACGAAAATATGTCGGCTTTCGAATTCCTCGATTATCAGGCAATTTTAAAAGGATTAAAAGATACCAAATTGCGAAATGAACGGCTGGAATATGTTTTAAGAAACGTTCATATGTGGGAAAGAAGAAACGATAAAATCGGCTCGTTTTCGGGAGGAATGAAACAGCGAATTGGCATAGCGCAAATTTTGCTGAACCTGCCGCGTATTCTTGTAGTCGATGAACCGACTGCCGGGCTCGACCCGCGTGAAAGAATCCGATTCCGAAATTTGTTGGTGGAGTTAAGCCGCGAAAGAATTGTTATTTTCTCGACCCACATTATCGAAGATATTTCGAGTTCGTGCAATCAGGTTGCTGTAATTAATCGCGGCGATTTAAAATATTTTGGAACACCAACCGATATGGTAAGTAAAGGCGAAAACTTTGTTTGGCAATTTACAATTCCGGCAAAAGAGTTCGACGATTTTGCCGATAAACAATTAATTGTTCACCACATGCGCGATGGCGAAAATATTAGAGTGCGATGCCTGGCAAAAGAAAAACCGGCAGAGAATGCGGTAAATGTTTCGCCGCACCTCGAAGATGCTTATTTGTGTTTGCTTAAAGACTTTTAATAAATAGACTGTTAGGGTATTAGAAAAGCAGGCTGTTTAAAATAGTGATAAAAAAATTATTTCCCGATGAAAAAAATAGTAATAATAAACGGACATCCCAACAAAGAAAGTTTCTGTTTCGAGTTGGCTAAACGATATAAAAAGGGAGTCGGTTTTTCGGGAGTCGAGTGTAACTTAATAAATCTCACAGATTTAAATTTTTCGCCAATATTAAAATATGGCTACCACAAAAGAACAGAGCTTGAACCCGATTTAATAAATATTCAGAACGAAATTTTGCAGGCCACACATTTGGTTTTTGTTTACCCCATTTGGTGGGGTACGCCACCGGCTCTTTTAAAAGGGTTTATTGAACGGGTATTTTTGCCTGAGTTTGCTTTTAAATATCGCAAAAACTCTCTGCTTTGGGACAAACTATTAACCGGAAAAACAGCCCGGTTAATTGTTACTATGGACACTCCAAAATGGTATTACCGGTTTGTTTATAAACGCCCGGGGCACAATGCAATGAAAAAAGGCGTGTTGCAGTTTTGCGGTGTTAATCCGGTGAAAATAACTACGTTGTCACCGGTAAAAACGGCTGATAAAGAGAAAATTGAAAGGTGGCTGAATAAAATTGAGAAATTGGGACAAAAGTTGAAATAACTTACATATCGAAAAAAGAGTATAAAAT
>JALUZN010000405.1 GCA_027011835.1 Draconibacterium sp.
AGGTCAAGCAAAAAGTAAGTGGATATTTTAAAACAAATAAAGGAGCTGAAAACTATGCCATATTAAGATCGGTTTGCGATACAGCTATAAAAAATAATAAAAACCCTTTAATGCCTTTTAAATTAGCTACCAATTATTGTTGACCTGAATAGATACAATTATTTTAACCCGGTTTAAATAAAAAAAAACCACTTCCTGTCTTTCGACAAAAAGTGGTTTTATTTTTTCAATTCTGTTACCGACTAACTTCCAAAGTCGTCGAACAGTATATTTTCATCGGGGACGCCCAAATCGTACAACATCTTCTGAACGGCGTCGTTCATCATTGGCGGGCCACACATGTAGTAATCAATCTCTTCGGGCTCTTCATGGTTCATAAGGTAGTTGTCGTAAATAACCTGATGAATAAATCCGACCATTCCATCCCAGTTATCTTCGGGTTGAGGTTCGGAAAGAGCGAGATTAAATGTAAAGTTCGGGTATTTTTTCTCGATATCGCGGAACTGGTCGTAATAGAAAACCTCTTTCCACGAACGTGCTCCATACCAAAATGTAATTTTTTTCTTCGACTCTTTTAGTGTATGAAAAATATGAAACAGATGCGAACGCATAGGAGCCATTCCTGCACCACCGCCAATAAACATCATCTCATTGTCGTTATCTTTTAGGAAAAACTCTCCGTAAGGCCCCGAGACCATAACTTTATCGCCGGGTTTCAGATTAAAAATGTACGACGAACAGATTCCAGGATTCACCTTTTTAAATCCGTTAGTAGCTCTGTCGAACGGTGGCGTAGCAATTCTGATGTTCAGCATTACAATATTTCCTTCGGCCGGATGATTTGCCATTGAATAGGCCCGGTAGGTTGGTTCCGGATTTTTCATTTTTAAATTGAACATTCCGAATTTCTCCCAGTCTCCACGGAATTTCTCATCGATATCCATATCTTTAAAATCGACATCAATTTTCGGAACATCAATTTGGATATATCCTCCCGATTTGAAATCGAGTGTTTCGCCTTCAGGAAGTTTAACAACAAACTCTTTTATAAATGTTGCCACGTTGTTGTTCGAAACTACTTCGCATTCCCATTTTTTTACACCCAGAACCTCTTGCGGAATTTTAATGTGAATGTCCTCTTTTACTTTTACCTGACAAGCGAGCCGCCAGTTATTGTTTTGCTCTTTTCTGGTAAAAAAGCCGGTTTCGGTTGGCAGAATCGACCCACCGCCCTCTTCTACCTGGCAGCGGCACATTCCGCAAGTTCCACCACCTCCGCACGCCGAGGGAAGTAATACTTTGTTATTTCCCAAAGTCGAAAGAAGTGTTCCCCCCGGTTCGGTTTCCATCTCTAAATCGCCATCGTTAATGCTAACTTTAACAATCCCCGAAGGCATTAACTTTTTCTTGGCATAAAGAAGAATACCCACCAAAAACAGCACAACGGATAAAAAAACAATCACGCTGGTAACAATAACGGTAATTTGTGTTGATAACAATATCATTGAAACGAATTTTATTTTATAATTTAATTCCCATAAATCCCATAAAAGCGAGTCCCATAAGGCCAGTTACAATAAACGTTATTCCCAGTCCGCGTAACGGAGCAGGAACATTTGAATACTGAAGTTTTTCGCGAATAGCTGCTACACCAACAATGGCAAGAAACCAACCAAAGCCGGAACCCACGCCATACGTTGTTGCTTCGGCAATGTTTAAAAACTCTTTTTGTTGCATAAACAACGACCCTCCCAAAATAGCACAGTTTACAGCAATTAGCGGTAAAAATATACCCAGCTGGTTGTACAATACCGGAGCAAATTTCTCTACAATCATTTCGACAAGTTGCACCATCGATGCAATTACGGCAATAAACATAATGAACGACAAGAAACTAAGGTCGACCGATGCAAACGAAGGATTTAACCACGCAAGCGCTCCCTCTTTTAATACATAGTTTTCCAGAAGGTAGTCGACAGGAACTGTTATTCCCAATACAAAAATAACGGCAACTCCAAGTCCGGTAGCAGTTTTAACCGATTTCGATACCGCTAAAAACGAACACATTCCGAGAAAATAGGCAAAAACCATATTCTCGATAAAAATCGATTTGACAAATATGTTAAATAAATTTTCCATAATCTGTTTTGTTATTCTTCAATTAGTTTACGGTTGCGCATACGCTGCACCCAAATAATAATACCGATTACAATAAGCGCCATTGGCGGCAGAATCATCATTCCGTTGTTTGCATAAAAACCTCCGTTGGTTATGTACCAGCTTTCAGGAATTATTCGAAATCCCCAGAGTGTTCCGGAGCCAAAAAGCTCGCGGAAGAACCCGACAATAATAAGGATAACACTGTAACCGGCGCCATTTCCTATTCCGTCGAGAAACGAAGGCCACGGACGATTACCGAGAGCAAATGCTTCGAGGCGCCCCATTAAAATACAGTTGGTTATAATTAACCCAACAAATACCGATAGTTGTTTGCTTACATCGTAAACATAAGCTTTTAGCACCTGATCGACTAAAATTACAAGTGCTGCAATAACCACCAACTGCACAATAATGCGAATGCGGTTGGGAATGGTATTCCGAAGCAGCGAAATAATTACATTGGCAAAAGCCAAAACTGCCATTACCGACAAGGCCATTACAACTGCCGGTTTTAGCTGAGCCGTTACTGCCAGAGCCGAACAAATACCCAGCACCTGAACGGTGATTGGATTACTGCTGTTAAGAGGGTCGGTCAGTAGTTTTAAATGTTTTTTTGAAAATAATGGATCGCTCATCGCTTATAATTTTTTCTTTGTTAAGAATGCTTTATAACTGGTAAAGTCATCGAAAAGCATTTTTTGAAGTCCTTTACTTGTAATTGTTCCTCCCGAAATTGCATCGACTTTATGTTCTGCCGGAGCACTTTGCCCTGCTTTGGCAACAATAATGGAAATGAGTTTCCCCGATTTATCGAAAATTGTTTTTCCTTTAAACGGCTCCTGGAAAGCCGGAGTTGAAATTTCGGCACCTAATCCGGGAGTTTCGCCTTCGTGGTCGAAAGTTGCTCCGTAGATTGTGTTCATATCATTATTGAGTGCAATAAATCCCCAAATTGGGCCCCATAGTCCGGTGCCCCGAACAGGAAGCACATATTTTATTCCGTCGTCGGTCTGGCATTCGAACACCGGCAATGCCATTTTATCGGGTGCTTTTGCCCGCTCTTTTTTTAAGTCGGTATTAAATGCGTCGCCTTCAATAACTTCGCCTTTTGTGTTTACCAAATATTCTTTCACTACTTTTTCGGCATAAATTTTTTCGGCCGTTTTAGCTGTTGTTTCAATATTTACCGAAGCAAGAATACTCTGCTTCTTCTCAATTTCGTAATTTCTTTTCTGCCGCGGTTTCAAAGCTATTGAAACCGACGCGAGCACGGCAGCAACCAGCACCACCATTACTGCTGCATATAAAAATGTGTAAGTATTACCGTTTCTGTTCATCATATTCAAATTTTCAGTTATGCAGAAGTTTTAACTCGTTTTAATCGTTTTTTTATGTTCGATTGAACAACATAATAATCGATTAGCGGAACAAAAGTGTTCATTAATAAAATGGCAAGCATCATTCCTTCCGGATAGGCCGGATTGACAACCCTTATTAATATTGCCAACAAACCGATTAAGAATCCGTAAATCCATTTCCCGGTTTCTGTTTGTGCTCCCGACACCGGATCGGTAGCCATAAAAACAGCTCCAAATGCAAATCCTCCAATGATAAGATGCTGCCAAAACGGAAGTTCCATATATGCGTTTACGGCAAAAATATTGAGAATAATTCCCATAACAGCACCACCGGCAACCGTCGACACCATTATTTTCCAACTGCCAATTCCAGTAACAATTAATATTACTGCACCAATTAAAATTGCGAGAGTCGATGTTTCGCCAATCGACCCGGGAATAAATCCGAAAAAGGCATCGGCAATGCTAAAGTTTGTATTGCCGGCTGCTGCTTCGGCCATTGGTGTTGCTCCGGTAAATGCATCGACTACTTTATCGGACTCCGATAAAGCAACCCAAACCGAATTCCCCGACATTTGTGCCGGATAGGCAAAAAAGAGAAAAGCGCGTGCTATGAGTGCCGGATTCCAAATATTCATTCCGGTTCCGCCAAACACCTCTTTCCCTATTATTACAGCAAAAGCTGTTGCAACACCAATCATCCAGAGCGGTGTTTCAATGGGCATTACCATTGGAATAAGAATTCCCGACACTAAAAATCCTTCGTGAATTCCGTGTCCGCGTTTTTGGGCAAAAACAAACTCAATGCCCAAGCCCACAATGTACGATACCGCAATTACCGGAAGCACTTTTAGCAGTCCATAAAAAAAGAGGGCAAAAAAGCCGGTCGACTGAAGTTCGCCAATGGCTTTAAAATGCTGGAATCCCACATTATACATTCCAAATAAAATAACGGGAACAAGAGACAGAACAACCATTCCCATTGTTCTTTTCAAATCGATAAAATCGTGAATATGAGTTCCCGATTTCGAGGTGTCTTTTGAAACAAAAAACAGGGTAAAGAAACCTTCGTGAACAGAAAAAAGCCAATGATATTTTGCCCCCTTCTGAACAAGTGGTTCCGTTTTCTCAAAAAAGTTTCTTACAAATTTCATAGGTAATCTATATTTTCGGTTAGCTAACCTAACTCTTTAATCATTGTATTAATACCTTTTCGTAAAATGCTCTGCACTTTTATTTTTGAAGTACAGGCATATTCGCAAAGGGCAAAATCTTCTTCAATTACTTCGTAAATTCCCAGTTGCTCCATTTTGTCGATATCGTTTACTAAAATTGCTTTTAATAAATGAACCGGCAAAATATCCATAGGCACCAGTTTTTCGTATTGGCCCGAGAGAACAAAAGCACGCTCACCGCCGTGAAGATTGGCATCTAAAACATACTCTTTTTTTGGAAATAGTTTTGAAAGGAAAGCTTTTGATGCACTAAATTTATCGACTCCGGGAAGTGCCCATCCCATAAATTCATAGTTGTCGCCTTCGGGAATAACAGAAATTTGCGAGTCGTAAAATCCAAGGTAACCGGCAGGCTCCACCTTTGTTCCGGTTAAAACATTGCCACTAATAATACGTTGATTATAGTCTGCCTGTTTTAAATTACCGCCGGTAATTGCCGACACGGGCGTTCCTAAAATTGTTTTATAATATTTAGGGTCTTCAACTTCGGAACCTGTTAACGCTACTGTTTTAGTAAAATCTACTTTCCCTGTTTCGAATAACCGGCCAATAAACAACACATCCTGAACATGAACAGTCCAAACCACATCGCCTTTGTTTAGCGGTGCTGTATGATGAATTTGTATTCCTACATTTCCGGCAGGGTGCGGACCGTCGAACGTGTTTATCTCAACATTTTTTATCGACGTAAAAATCGAATTTCTGTTTACACCAAGATTAACTTTGCCGTCGGTAAGTTTTGCCAAAGCATCTACACCGGTTTGAAATGTTGCCAACTCATCTTTTAAAACAAAATTGTAGTTAGGAGCCAATGGAGCGGTATCGAATGTTGAAATATAAATCGATTTTGGCTTTTCGTCGGGAAGGGCAATAATTCCATACGGACGCTTTTTAATAAATGGCCACAACCCGCTTTTCAGAAGTTGCTCTTTAATTTCTTCGCCCGACAACGAGCCCGGATTTCCCTTAACAAATTCAACCGAACCTGCATTTTCATCTCTTTCAACAACTACTTCCAAAATTCTGCGACGCTCGCCCCTGTTTATCGAAACAACTTTTCCTCCTACCGGAGAAGTAAAAACAATTTCAGGGTGATATTTGTCGTAAAACAGCGCATCGCCTGCCTTCACAACAGCATCGACTTTTATTTTTAATTTTGGAATAAGTTCCAGGAAATCAGTAGGTTTCAGTGCAACTTTCAACGGAGCCGATAAGGTTTTCACCTCCTCTTTTGCACCTCCTTTTAGCTTGATATTCAATCCTTTCCTTAACTTAATAGAATCTGACATATTTAACTCGATAGTGTTAATTTTGGTGAGTAAATGTAAAAATTATAATTGCTTTTAACAAGCTGTTTTTGCCAATAAAAGAGTTTATATATATAGATGTATCAATATGTTAGCTTGAATGAGGGTTGTTTTTCGTATTTAAAAATTTAATTTAAATCAATGCTTGTAAAAAATATTTGCATAATTTACAATACGTAAAGGTTGATGCTTTATTCACAATTATTTTTGTTAAATTCCGTTAATTGAATGGAATAGATAATTTGCTGTAATTCAAAAAAAAACATTACAGCTTTTAAATAGTAAACTTTCGTTCGTTTATTAAATTTTACAATTTCA
>JALUZN010000406.1 GCA_027011835.1 Draconibacterium sp.
CGCAGTATATGGATAATATGCTTATTATTAATCCGGGTTATGCGGGCTCGCAGGAAACAGGAAAATTCCTGATGGTTTCACGAAACCAGTGGGTATCGTTTGAGGGCGCACCCAAAACGCTGTCGTTTTCTTATCAAACTCCATATAAAGATAAAAATATTGGCCTCGGCTTTTCTGTTATGAATGATAAAATAGGGCCACAAAAACAGACCGGCGTATATTTCGATTACTCCTATTTTTTACGATTATCGGAAAAATATAAACTTGGGATGGGACTAAAAGGGGGCGTAAGTTTTTACCGTGCCGCCCTTACCGATTTAGACCCGATTGACCCCGACCCTATTTTTTCGAGCGATATTTACAAAAACTTTCTCCCCAACTTTGGCGTTGGCTTTTACCTCTATTCCGACAATACGTATGTGGGATTTTCTATTCCTAAACTTATCCGGAATAAAATTACCCGCGACGACTACGAAACCGACTACATTCAAAAAGAGGAGATTCATTTCTATTTTAATGCAGGGCAAAAATTTGTGTTTGGCAATAATTTGCAGTTAAAAGTGAATACACTCGTCAGGTATGTTAGAATTGCCCCGGTAACCTGGGACATTACTACAATGCTTGGTTTTAAAGAGAAATTCTGGGTTGGCGGAATGTTCAGACTAAACGATTCGTATGGTATTCTGGCGCAGTTTAAAATGAAAAAAATTACCATCGGCTATTCGTACGACATTACCTACTCGACATTGAGCACCTTTAACGCAGGCACCCACGAAATTATGTTCGGCTACAACTTCGACCTTTTTAAAGGGCTGTAAAGAATTGGGTTAAACGGAATCATCGAAGCCACTTCATTTGTTTATAATTTAGATACAAGAACCAAGACACAAGACAAGAAAATTAGTGCTTTAATTTAATAAGCTCCTGTGTGTGAAATCTTTTATCAAGAATGTTTGTTCATAATATAACGGATTGCTTCGTCATTCTTCCTACCAATGACGGCAAAATTATGGAACAATTTAAAAAGTTGTGGAAAATACACGTTTGAGTTTATATTATTGTTTGTAAAAAAACCTTATTTCAATAAAAGGAACCTTAATAGCTGGAGTATTGCCCAATTGTAAATAACCTTATTAGCGAAATTGGCTACTTAGCTTTAAAACCTCAGAATAAGGCTTTTATAGCTCAATTCATAATTTGGGTTGGTACAATATTTAAATAGATTTTTAGCGACATTTAAACTTTTGGGTTGCCGGTTAGAGGGATGCCATGATATTACTTTTGCCCTATCGGGCGGATTTTACTTTTTGGCTTAGCCCAAAAAGTAAACAAAAAGCCCAAGGCTGCGTTCGCTTCACACGGAAAAGCTACGCAATAACGACTAAAAATCCTGAACTCGTCGTACCTCCTCAGACAGCAGGATTTTTTTAACGTCGTTATCGCTTGTTTTCCGGCTCACCGACCGAGGCCGTCGCTGCAAACTGGCTTTCTGCATATGCTTGGGCGAAGCCAAAGAATATTGCCTCAGGCAAAGGGAAACCCATTCATTGAACTAAAATTGCCCAACAGTCCGAAAGTTGAATTGATCCATTTTTATCATTTCTTTACAATGGCTTCTCACTTTATTTCTACACAACTTTTTAAACTGATCTAAAACTAACTCTGTTTGTGCACCTCTGGCAGGGATTGGAGTTTGTAGCTTGCCGCAGCAGCAGCCCGTGTGGTTGTTACCAAACGGCTGCGACCGGAGGAAGCACACGGATTGGTTACAACCACCGGAGGTGTGCAAGGCAACTACTAACGGAAAGCCCGGCCGCCAGCCAAAAACAATACATACTCAAACCACATAGCTTTTCGGGTTTTTGATTGGTTCTTTTTCCCTTTTCCTGCGGCAAATAATTAAAACATAACTACGGCTATGCTTGAATTATTTGCCTTGTTAAAGAAAAAAATAACATCCCCAAAATTCTCGAAAACCTAAATGGATTGAATATATCGGAAATGTAAAGGTTTTAAAAACGGAAATGGGAAATTGCAGATACTAACTCAATTCGTTTATCTTTGTGCTGATTTTTAGCGATTTAAATTATTATGGCACATAAAGCAGGTTTTGTAAATATTATTGGGAATCCGAATGTGGGGAAGTCGACCATTATGAATGCGTTGGTGGGCGAGAAATTGTCGATTATAACGCAGAAAATGCAGACAACACGCCACCGGATTAAAGGGATTGTGAGTGGTGAGGATTTTCAGATTGTGTACTCGGACACGCCGGGAATTTTAAAACCAAATTATAAATTGCAGGAGTCGATGATGAAATTTGTTGACTCGGCGCTGATTGATGCCGATGTGATTTTGTTTGTTACCGACGTGGTGGAAAAAGCCGATAAAAATCCGGAATACATTGAGCGTGTACGGAAATCGAATATGCCGGTAATTGTTTTGCTGAATAAGATAGATTTATCGAATCAGGACGATGTGGTAAAACTTTATGACTACTGGACAAACATTTTTCCGGGGGCCGATGTTTTTCCGATTTCGGCACTCGAAAAGTTTAATATTGAACCCATTTTCGACCGCATTTTAGAGCTGCTGCCCGAAGGCCCGCCGTTTTTTCCGAAGGACGAACTGACCGATAAAAACGAGCGGTTTTTTATGCAGGAGATTATTCGCGAAAAAATACTATTAAATTATAAGAAAGAGATTCCCTACTCGGTGGAAGTGGAGGTTGAAGAGTTTAAAGAAGAAGAGCGGTTAATAAAAATACGGTCGATAATTTATGTGGCTCGCGACAGCCAAAAGGGGATAATAATCGGGCATCAGGGGAAAATGCTAAAACGTATTGGAACCGATGCACGCCGCGATGCAGAGGAGTTTTTTGAAAAGAAAATATTTTTGGAACTTTATGTGAAAGTGGCAAAAGAGTGGAGAAGTAAAGACAACCAGTTAAAGAAATTTGGTTACGACGCAATGTAAGTTTTGGTAAAATACCAGTACTTGCATTTTAATGGTTCGGTGCACTTTTTTAAATACTTCATAAACAGATAATTACAACGCATACGGTAATTGTCGGAATTTACTAAAAATCAGATCTTTGCGACTTTGCGAGAGACAAAAATTTAACGAAGTATTGCATTAAATAGTTAGTAAAAAATAATTTATTCGGTTTTTACTTTTGAACCGTTTTAAAAAGAGATAAAATGAGCAGTAAAATAGTAGCAATTGTTGGGCGGCCAAATGTTGGGAAATCGACACTGTTTAACCGATTAATAGAACAACGTAAAGCAATTGTTGACTCGACAGCAGGAGTTACCCGCGACCGTAATTACGGAAAAGGCGAGTGGAATGGTGTTGAGTTTTCGGTAATCGACACAGGCGGTTACGTAGTTAATTCGGACGATATATTTGAAGCTGAAATAAATAAACAGGTGCATTTGGCCATCGACGAGGCCGATGTTATTCTTTTTGTTGTTGATGTTGAGTCGGGAACAACCGACCTCGACGATGCAATTGCTGCAATATTGCGCCGAAGCAGTAAAGATGTGGTGGTGGTGGTAAACAAAGTAGATAATAACGCACGCATTATTGATGCTCAGGAATTTTACGGACTTGGGTTGGGCGAGATTTATTGTGTATCGTCGATGACCGGAAGCGGAACGGGCGAAATGCTCGACCAGGTAGTAAAAAGTTTCGAGAACATTGAAGAAGATGACGAGGATTTAGAACTGCCCCATTTGTCGGTTGTTGGCCGGCCAAATGTTGGAAAATCGTCGTTTATAAATGCACTAATTGGCGAAGAGAGAAACATTGTAACCGATGTTGCCGGTACCACGCGCGACTCAATTCATACACGGTATAATAAATACGGTCACGACTTTATGATTGTCGACACGGCCGGATTGCGCAAAAAAGCAAAGGTTAACGAAGACCTCGAATTTTACTCGGTTTTACGCTCGGTACGTACCATCGAAAATTCCGATGTTTGTCTGCTTTTAATCGATGCTACCCGCGGAGTTGAAGCACAGGATGTAGCAATTTTCAACTTAATTGTTCGCAATAAAAAGGGCGTTGTTGTTTTAGTTAACAAGTGGGATTTAATTGATAAAGATACCCACACCACAAAAAAAATGACCGAGGAGATAAAAGAGCGACTGGCACCGTTTGTCGATGTGCCCATTCTGTTTATTTCGGCACTTACCAAGCAACGTGTTCACCGTGCTTTGGAGACGGCCATTACAGTTTACGAAAACCGCAAACGCCGCATTAAAACTTCGGAATTAAACGAAGTGCTTTTAGAGTCGATTGAACGATACGGGCCACCCTCGGTAAAAGGGAAATACATTAAAATTAAATATGTTACGCAGCTGCCGTCGCAAACACCGGCATTTGCACTGTTTGCCAATTTGCCGCAGTACATTAAAGAGCCGTATCGCCGTTATATTGAAAACCAGATTCGCGACAATTTTAATTTTACCGGTGTCCCGATTCAGGTATATTTCAGGCAAAAATAGTGTGCAATTGTCCTCGCCGATAATTCGGATTATGTTTTAGACACAGCGCGAGGGAGTTGGTTGGATATTTTGCAAACCAAAAGAACATAACGAACGAAAGCTGTATTCAATGGGCGATTTTTTTAAAAAAGTTTACGAAGTGGCCAAACAGATTCCGGCGGGGCGTGTAACATCGTACGGAGCCATTGCGAACTATTTGGGTACGGCCGGTGCAGCGCGAATGGTGGGCTGGGCAATGAATGCTACCCGCAATCAACCCGGATTTATTCCTGCTCACCGCGTGGTAAATCGTAACGGGCTGCTTACCGGGAAACGCCATTTCGACAGTCACACTGCAATGAAAGAGCTATTGGAAAACGAAGGAGTTGAATTGGATGGCGACCAGATTGTAAATTTCGAAGCAATTTTTTGGGACCCGGCAATTGAACTGAGAAATAAACCACATTAATTTAGATTCTTTTTAAATAATTTTGAACAATTCACACCAAAAAGTATTTATTATAAATGTTATTTCTAATTTTGTTGTGAAAATTGAATATCTAAAGATTATAAAATGAATATTCCAAAAGGTTTACTAGTACCAAAAAATGTTACCGATGCTTTACGCACAGTAAAATATCCGGGTAGCAACGAGGATATTGTGGCGTTAGATATGCCGCAGGAGATAAGAATTGCCGGGAAACGAATCAGTTTTTCGCTTGTATTTCAAAAGAGCGACGACCCCAATATTGAAGCAGTGGTTTTGGCCTGCGAGAAAGCAATTAAAGAGTACATTGGCGACGATGTTGAAATTGAAGAGAACATCTCGGTGAAATTTATTCACGACATGTCGCGGCCAATTTTACCCAATGTAAAAAATATTATAGCAGTGGCCTCGGGGAAAGGCGGGGTTGGAAAATCGACAACAGCCGTTAATCTTGCCATAGCACTTGCCAACAGTGGGAAAAAGGTGGGACTTCTCGATGCCGATATTTTTGGTCCCTCAATTCCAACTATGTTTGGGGCACAAAACGACCGTCCGCGAGCCGAAAAAATTGATGGAAAAGATTTTATCAATCCACTCGAAAAATTTGGCGTTAAATTCCTTTCGGTAGGATTTTTTGTCGACCCCGACAGTGCGTTAATCTGGCGCGGGTCGATGGCTTCGAGTGCATTAAAACAGCTAATTACCGAAGGAAACTGGGGCGAGTTAGATTATTTACTTCTCGACCTTCCTCCCGGCACCAGCGATATTCACCTTACCGTTGTTCAAACTGTTCCGGTAACCGGAGCATTAATTGTTACCACTCCACAAGATGTGGCACTGGCCGATGTAGTTCGTGGAGCAAATATGTTCCAAAGCAAATCTATCGATGTGCCGGTTTTAGGAATGATAGAAAATATGGCTTGGTTTACACCGGCTGAACTTCCCGATAACAAATATTATATTTTCGGAAAAGACGGAGGCAAAAAACTTGCCGACAAACTGGGCATTCCGCTTTTAGGACAAATTCCAATAGTACAAAGTATTCGCGAGGGAGGCGACGAAGGAACTCCGGTTGCCGCCGATAACAATTCGGTTTTACAACAAGTATTTGCCGAAATTGCAAAAGAGGTCGAGCACCGCGTTCATATTCGAAACATACAACGGGCACCCACAAAAGTGGTAAAAGTTACACGAAAGTAGAACAAAAATAAAGCATAAAAAGAGAGAGTACCTTTTCGAGGGTACTCTTTTTTTTATGTTCCCAAAAAACAATAAATCCTTTTTAAAATATATGATTATCCGTATTTATACCCAAACTCGTTTTTATAACTCACGCATGCCACTAAAAGCCGGTTGAACAATGCTTCTCCGTGATATCTTC
>JALUZN010000407.1 GCA_027011835.1 Draconibacterium sp.
GTTTGGCTCAAATTGTTAAGAATATGTATGGGCTGAAGCCCGATATTGTTGGGTTGTCTGTTTACCGCTGGATAAATCCAACGGCAAAGGATAATTTTATAATGCAGTGTCCCTAAAAATTACAAAAATTCCACAAAGGTGTGCCTATGGTAGAATAACAATTTCAAATCTCTTTTTCCATCAACATTCATTTCTATGTTTTTGAATAACGAATTTCGAATGTTGAATTCCGAATTTCGATTTAAGAATCTGTCGCTGTTGAATTTTGAAAAATATTTGTAGCCCCGGGATTTATCCCGGGGATTGGAATGCGCGAAAAATCGGGCTCATTAGCCCAACTTGTTTAGAATATGGGCTGAAGCCCGATATTGTTGGGTTATCTGTCTACCGTTGGATAAATCCAACGGCAAAGGATAATTTTATAAAACTTTAAGTAGTTGCAGATTGCTTCGCCTTCGTTCCTCAGTCTCGCAATGACGGGTTGTTGTTTATTTTTTTGCCGAGGAGTAATAAACAAAATAAACTGCATTCAATTAATCTAAAAAGGTTTTACTTTGTTCTTATTCAAAAAGAATAAAATGACGGAACATTTTTCGGAAATTACAAATTGGTTACCCACATCGAAAAAAGAGGTTGCCAAACACGGTTGGGAAGAGATTGACGTAATTCTTTTTTCGGGTGATGCTTATGTCGACCACCCCTCGTTTGGTGCGGCGGTAATTGGCCGTGTTTTGGAAGCCGAAGGATTAAAAGTTGCCATTGTTCCTCAACCAAACTGGACCGACGATTTACGCGATTTTAAAAAACTGGGGCGTCCCAATCTGTTTTTTGCTGTTACCGGCGGGAATATGGATTCGATGGTAAACCACTACACTGCCGGCAAACGCAGGCGGACTACCGATGCGTATACTGCAGGAGGGAAAGCCGGTTTTCGCCCCGATTATGCCACAACGGTCTATTCGAAAATTGTTAAAAAACTTTTCCCCGATGTTCCGTTGGTTATTGGCGGAATTGAAGCGTCGTTACGCCGGGTTACTCATTTCGATTACTGGTCGGATAAATTAATGCCTTCGATTTTAGTTGACTCGCAAGCCGATATTTTATTTTACGGAATGGGTGAAAAGTCGATTATAGAATTTGCCCGTTTAATGAAACGCGGTGTGTCGGTAGAAAATCTGACCACAATTCCGCAAACCTCATTTTTAGTGGGTGCCCACGAAAAGTACGCCACAAAAAAGAGTTGGGATGAGTTTGAATTGACCTCGCACGAAGCGTGTTTAACAGATAAAAAGAAATTTGCCCGCAACTTTAAATATGTCGAGGAGGAGTCGAACCGGCTGGAAGCGAGAAAGCTAACGCAACTTGTTGGCGACAGGCGCATTGTTGTAAATCCGCCCTGGCCAACAGCAAGCGAAAAAGAGATTGATAAACTGTACGATTTGCCCTATACACGGCTGCCGCATCCACGCTACAAAAACAAAGGGGCAATTCCGGCTTACGAAATGATTCGCCACTCCATAAACATTCACAGAGGATGTTTCGGTGGATGTACTTTTTGCACCATTTCGGCTCATCAGGGAAAATTTGTTGTTAGCCGCTCCGAAAAATCGATTTTAAAAGAGGTGGAGCAGGTAACAAAAATGCCCGATTTTAAAGGTTATATTTCCGATTTGGGCGGCCCGTCGGCAAATATGTATAAAATGAAAGGTGTCGATTTGGAGGTTTGTAAATTGTGTAAACGCCCTTCCTGCATCTATCCGTCGATTTGTTACAATTTAAGCACCGACCACAAACCTTTGCTCGAGTTATACCGGAAAGTAAGGGCGAATCCGAAAGTGAAAAAAGCATTTATCGGTAGTGGAATCAGATACGATATGATTCTTGAAAGCAGCGGAAATAAAGAGGTTGACAAAACGAATCATCAATATTTACGCGAGTTAATTAAATATCACGTTTCGGGGCGGTTAAAGGTTGCGCCGGAGCACTCTTCTAACGATGTTTTAAAATTTATGCGGAAACCTTCGTTTAAACTTTTTGAGAAGCTAAACAGCGAATTCATTAAAATAAATAAAGAGGAAAAACTGAACCAGCAGCTTATTCCATATTTTATTTCGAGCCACCCCGGAAGTAAACCGGAAGATATGGCCGATCTTGCTATTCAAACAAAAAATATGAATTTTAAGCTTGAGCAGATTCAGGATTTTACGCCCACTCCCATGACTTTGGCAACCGTGGTCTACTATTCGGGATACCACCCATATACAATGGAGAAAATTTATACCGCTACCAATAAAAAATCGAAAGAGGGGCAGCGAAAATTCTTTTTTTGGTATAAACGTGAGTTTCGAAATGCGATTATTCACGACCTGAAAGCGAGGGGGAGAGATGATTTAGCCGACAAATTATTCAAATAGTTTGGTTCTCAGGATACGATGTTCGTAGGGTATTTAGGGTCTGCTGAAAAACGATTAAACACGTGTCATACAGTCAGATACCCTGTTTGATACTTTTAAAAGTGCAAGCTTTTTATCTTGTTATATTAAAAATGCTTGCATTTATTTATTCTATGTTTCGAATATTTTAACAGCTCAGATGTACGCCATATTTGTACCTTGTTCAGTTTGAAGTATTTATATACATCTGCACTTCACAAAGTCCAAATCTGATGCACATCTGAGCTTTTCAGCAGACCCTACTTAGAGTCTGCTGATTTTCTAATGTACTATATCCGTTAAATATTTGGGAGAGGTTAAACAATAATTTGAAATAAAATTGTTTTTCAACTTTATAATCCAACTTTTTATTAAAGCCAAAAAAGCATTTGAAAAATATTTATATTTTTCCGCTATTTGCAATAACTTCATCAAATTCATTACAAATACTATTGAGTTGACCATAGATTCGGATGTTTCTGCTAACCGAGCTTTTATATTGTTCATTCCGTAGCTCCTTTTCCCTTGTCCAAATTTTGCTTCAACATGATTTCTTTCGGCTGCCTTTTTCTTCTTGCGATATTTTTGTGATGGCGATTGCTTCGTCTGCTTTGGCGGCCTTCCCAGAGGCTTTCCAAAGGTTTCAATATTTTTCTCTTTTAAGTATTTGCGGTTCTCTCGGGTTAAATAGATTTTGTCGATTAAAATATATTTTGGGTATCGCCCATAGAGTTTTCTAAAATTTTCCACTGATGATACTAAGTCTTTTCCCTCATTAAAAGATTCCCAACTAAAGTGGTTTATTCTACTGAAACCCTCTACTTCTGTTAAGTCAATTTTTGAACCAAATTCAACTTTGTTTTTGTCTTTTCCCCTAACAATAGGGCGTACCCATGGTTGATAGATATTAACAATACGGTTGGGATGGCTATGTGTTCGGTTTTCATACATCCATTTTTGCTGGTCGTACATTTGCCGTATTGTTTCCAAAATATTTTTGTCTCTCTTTCCCAATATGGTATCTCTGCCCGGTTTTGACAATAACACGTCTATTATTTTCAAATCCCTCCGAATGTATTGTAGTTGCCCTTTTATCCCTCTCCTGATTTCTTTCCCACTCTTCCTCCTTTTTTTAGTTGTCAATAAAAATTCTTTCCTTGCCTTTCTCCGATAAGTCCGTGGTTTCACTCCATCTTGTTCTGGAATATACAGTAAATCTATGATACGCTCAAGATTTTCTCTCCCTTCGTTTAACAGGTTTAAATCTGTTGGAAATTTTATTTCCTGGTCGGCTACAGTGGCATCTATCTTCAATGTCCCTTTATTTTTTGGCTCTATGTTGTCTTCCCCATTTTCATCTTCTTTTGATGTGGACTTTGTTTGTATCCTGCTTTGGTGAGGCTTAATGTTTTCAGATTTCTCAATTAAAATACAATTAAATCTGTCAAATTCTTCTCCGCCCAATCTCTTGCGAATGTCAACGAACAAACTTGGATCGAAGGGCGGTTTGGTCGAAAATTCTTTCATGCCACAAAAATATTGAATGTACAAATTTTCTGAAATCATCTGGACTGTTCCCCTGTCATCGAGCCTTAATTTGTGCTTGACAATCAATGCGCCTATTACCATTCTGATATCAACGCTTTTACGGCCAGAACCACCATCCAGCTTTTGACTGTAAACATTTGCCAGCTCATCCCAAGGGATAACCGCTGCAAGTTTTACCCATCTATTTGTCTTATCTAGCTCCTGCTCGATAGGATGTTTGAATAGTTCCAATGACAATTGATTTTGTGAAGTGTAGTTGATCATAAATGCAAATGTTTTGAGCATAATTTACTCAATTCCTTGCATTTTAACACATGGTATTTAAATGAGATATTAACATATATTGTTGATATAATGGACTTTAAATCAATAATCACATAAAATCAGCAGACTCTATTTCATTTACAGCACAATAATCGCATTTGTTTTTAAACAATAGAAGGTGAATAAGTCCTCTAAGTTGACGCCTATGCGAAAGCTTTCGGGAGAACATTATCTGCCAAATGCACTCTGTTTTTGTAAGCCATAGTTATTTAATAATTACTTTTTTAGTTATAGTTTTATTATCTGTCACAAATTTAAACGTGTACAATCCTGCTACAAAGTTTCTTACATCAATAGTTATTTCTTTTGAATCCAAAGGGTCCAAGCTTTTTAGCACTCTTCCCGATATGGTATAAATATCTATATTTTTCAAATTTTCAGTCGAATAAACTTTAACAAAATCTTCTGTGGGGTTTGGGTACATTTGGATTTTGGAAAACTGCTTCTCTTCAACAGATAAAGGAGCATTTAAAGTTGCGATAAAGCTGTACACAACCGAAGGATTAGTATTCGGTCCGATGCCAAAATCCGATTTAAAACAGATCTTATCTCCATTTGGAGAAGCCGTTGCCATAGGAGATTGCGCGTAACTGGTATTGCTGCTAAAATGATGTCCAAAATATTCAACCGTACCGGTATTATCCAATTTTACCGCTAACATCTGTCCTGATTGAGCTGCATCGGCATGCGTTACATAAGCCCAGCCGGGTCTATTGATATTACGGCAAGAGATGTGTCCGTCTATGCCAAAATCGGGGTTTTGAATGATGGTTGTAAAACCGCTTCCATTGAGTTTGTACATATATAATCCATTTCGATGAACGCCGTAGAATTGCACCAATACTTCGTCGCCATCTGCGGCATAGCCTAAATCGCCATGGTTCCCGTAGTGAATGAGGCGGTTTTGATATTGCATATCCATTGTGCTATACACTTCTACACCGAAGTGTGATTGTCCGTTTTCTACATATGGATTGGTTTGTGAAGTAGTGTTATGATTCCACATAATTACCACATAATTACCCGATTGAGAAATAGAAACCCAATCTACGTAATGAGGAAAACTACTTCCACCGTTTTGCCAGCATCCGACAAATTTCTTTCTGAAAACGGTTTTTAATTTTTGCAAATCATAGATAATTACATCCATATCCAAACCATCTTTGCCAACCAGCGCAACGTAATAATCGTTTTTGTCAATATTGCCTTCGCCGGGTCCCAGCTTTACGTATTCATAAGCGTTACCCGATGCATTAGTTATGGTTCCAACAACTTGTGTTGCATTGGTTGAAATGAAATGCTTTTTTATATCTCCGTTTTCCTTAAAACTCCATAACAAATCTGGATTGATATTGGACCAATAACAGGGGTACAAAGATGACACACCAATATCTTGCACTTCTTGATACGTATGGGCATCGTAAACTTTCCACGAACGGTTTTTATATAAAGTTTGGTCGGCATTCCATAATTGGGTTTTTGAATATTCATGAGTGGGATACATAACTTGCGGGTTTCCATTACTATCGATATAATTATATACTTCGGTAATCCTTGTTATTTGTATGGGATTCGGTACGGAATTGTCTATAACATGCTCTCCATAATTTGGGAGTGCCGGAGTAGCAGGCGTTGGAATACTTTGATAAGGTGCGTTATCATTAGGAAATTGTGCCATTACTGTTTGAAAGGAATACAGTATAAAAATGATAGTAAATATTTCTTTTAGTTGTCTCATTGTAATTGTTATTCTCTATTTCTTAAATTCTCATTCTCGTTGTGAACGGTTCAGTATATGAGGCGTTGGGCGTTTTGAAACACCTAACTTTCAAACTACTATACCGTTTATTTATATTTATAATCTTTAAGTCTAACTACCATGCGCCCAATGACTTATATACATTGCTGGCAATTGTTATAATTTTAATAGTTTCGTTATATATCTTTTTCTATTTGTTTTAAGGATTACTATAGGGGGCTTCTATAAATTAAACTTTTGATACACAGATAAAAAATATTACTTT
>JALUZN010000408.1 GCA_027011835.1 Draconibacterium sp.
TCCGAAGTGTAGGTGTAAGTTCCGTCGCCGTTATCGGTAAGTGTAGTTACTGTTTCGTTGGCGGTTAAATAGTTGCTCAGACTGTCTAAAAAGTTTTGGGTAACAAAAAGTGTGTCGCTTAAATTCGTAACAAAAGAGCTGTTGCTTAATAGTGTGTCGCCGTAGTTGTAAATATCGGCAACTACATTAATGGTGGTAATTGTACCATCTTCCGATGTGTAGGTGTAAGTTCCGTCGCCGTTATCGGTAAGTGTAGTTACGGTTTCGTTGGCGGTTAAATAGTTGCTCAGACTGTCTAAAAAATTTTGGGTAACAAAAAGTGTATCGCTTAAATTGGTAACAAAATTTGTATTCGAAACCAAACTGTTTCCGAGGTCGGTTACCGAAACTCCAGCACCGTCGTCGATTAACAGACTGTCGATGGTGAGTGCCAGATTTTGGTCGTCGGTATCAATCGAATCTTGTAGCTCAGTTAACCAAGTACTGTTGTTTAACAACGTGTCACCAAGATTCGTAACGAAAGAGCTGTTGCTTAACAACGTGTCGCCAAGTGCAGTAACAAATGTTGTGTTACTTAACAGCGTATCGCCGTAGTTGTAAATATCAGCCACTACATCGATGGTGGTAATTGTACCATCTTCCGATGTGTAGGTGTAAGTTCCGTCGCCGTTATCGGTTAGTGTAGTTACTGTTTCGTTGGCGGTTACATAATTACTTAGACTGTCTAAAAAGTTTTGGGTAACAAAAAGCGTGTCGCCTAAATTGGTGACGAAATTCGTATTCGAAACCAAACTGTTTCCAAGATCGGTTACCGAAACGCCAGCACCGTCGTCGATTAACAGACTGTCGGTGGTGAGTGTCAGATTTTGGTCATCGGTATCAATCGAATCTTGTAGCTCAGTTAACCAGGTACTGTTATTAATCAATGTGTCGCCAAGATTCGTAACGAAAGAGCTGTTGCTTAACAACGTGTCGCCAAATGCTGTAACAAATGTTGTGTTACCTAACAGCGTATCGCCGTAGTTGTAAATATCGGCTACCACATCGATGGTGGTAACGGTTCCGTCTTCCGATGTGTAGGTATAAGTTCCGTCGCCGTTATCGGTTAGTGTGGTTACGGTTTCGTTGGCGGTTAAATAGTTGCTCAGACTGTCTAAAAAGTTTTGGGTAACAAAAAGCGTGTCGCCTAAATTGGTAACGAAATTCGTATTCGAAACCAAACTGTTTCCGAGGTCGGTTACCGAAACGCCAGCACCGTCGTCGATTAACAGACTGTCGGTGGTGAGTGTCAGATTTTGGTCATCGGTATCAATCGAATCTTGTAGCTCAGTTAACCAGGTACTGTTATTAATCAATGTGTCGCCAAGATTCGTAACGAAAGAGCTGTTGCTTAACAACGTGTCGCCAAATGCTGTAACAAATGTTGTGTTACCTAACAGCGTATCGCCGTAGTTGTAAATATCGGCTACCACATCGATGGTGGTAACGGTTCCGTCTTCCGATGTGTAGGTATAAGTTCCGTCGCCGTTATCGGTTAGTGTGGTTACGGTTTCGTTGGCGGTTAAATAGTTGCTCAGACTGTCTAAAAAGTTTTGGGTAACAAAAAGCGTGTCGCCTAAATTGGTAACGAAATTCGTATTCGAAACCAAACTGTTTCCGAGGTCGGTTACCGAAACGCCAGCACCGTCGTCGATTAACAAACTGTCGGTGGTGAGTGTCAGATTTTGGTCGTCGGTATCAATCGAATCTTGTAGCTCAGTTAACCAGGTACTGTTGTTTATCAATGTATCGCCTAAATTCGTAACGAAAGAGCTGTTGCTTAACAACGTGTCGCCAAGTGCAGTAACAAATGTAGTATTACTTAATAGCGTATCGCCGTAGTTGTAAATATCGGCAACTACATTAATGGTGGTAATTGTACCATCTTCCGATGTGTAGGTATAAGTTCCGTCGCCATTATTGGTTAGTGTGGTTACGGTTTCGTTGGCGGTTAAATAGTTACTCAGACTGTCTAAAAAGTTTTGGGTAACAAAAAGCGTGTCGCCTAAATTGGTAACAAAATTCGTATTCGAAACCAAACTGTTTCCGAGGTCGGTTACCGAAACGCCAGCACCGTCGTCGATTAACAGACTGTCGGTGGTGAGTGCCAGATTTTGGTCGTCGGTATCTGACCCAATTACAGTTGACAACGACGATAAATCAATACTTTGACTGGCTCCATTTTCAATCCCAACAGTCAAAATAGCTCCATTCAGACTTAGATTCTCAATATTTTGGTTGTCGGTATTAATGGAATCTGCCAGATTAGTAATAAATGCTTCATTATTAAGTAGGCTGTCGCCTAATCTGGTAATAAAAGTAGATTTACTAATCAGAGTATCGCCATAATTATAAATAAGAGAAACTACATCTGAAGAATCTAAGGAAGTTACTCCAATGATATTGGCAAAGGTTGAAGCACTCATATACCTAAGAATACCAGTTTCCGGATTTACCACTAAAATCATAGTGTCTGCAATAGAAAATGCCTGTAGTCCATCGATTCTTACAGGATCATCTCCTTGTGTTACAGGCGTTACATGTAATGTATTTGTAGGATTTAATTGCCCAATTCCTACGTTCTGTGCCATAGAGACAATCCCTAATAAAAAGATTATGCCTATAGTGAAAATAATTTTTTTCATAGTCGTTAATATGGTTATAGTTTATAAATCATCCTCACTAACTTAACTGTGTTTTTATAAAATTTGTGTGGAGATGAATATTAAAATTTATCTTTACTTCTGATGTTAAATACGTATCAAATACTGGTTCTGTGCTTTTTTTTAAAAAATGCCAAATATACATATTTATAAGTATTTAGAGGAATGTTTCACTCTAATTTTTAGGACAAATGCACATTTTTTTGTAATAATAATTTAATAAATTGTATGTCACGCAGACTAATATCCGTATAATACACTGTTATCCAAGATGTTAACAAATGTAAATACAGATGATAAATTAATGGGGAATTTTGGCAGCATAAAAGCCCTCAGGAGCCATATTAACCAATTACACAATTGGTTGAATCCTCCTTGTCGGAATAATTTCAGTTATTTGTGGTGCAGAAACGTGGAAACAAATGATTGAATTTACCAATTCAAAAAAAGAATTCTACAATTGATTATACAATCTATTTCATCAGCATTAGTATCGGGTCAAATCTCACTTTTCGGGTTTGGCATTTCGTCCTAATGAATATCGATATTCGTCACCGACCGAACTTTACCATGCTGAAAAGAATTCAACATGGTGGTACGTCAATTTAAACTGAAATAATTTTAATTTCCACCCCACTCCAACCGGCCGTCAATTCGGTACGTAATTTTATTATTATCGAGCAGCCATTTTATTACCTGCTGTTTTTTTAACTGGTCGCCTTTTAACTTCAACAAAACTGTTTCGTAGGTTGCCGGCTCAATTAGAATCTTTTCTATCTCTTTTGTAATGGTCTCAAAATCGAAAGCGGTAAGTTCGAGTGTTTGTAACGACTTACAAACATCGCACGTTCCACAAGGGGCAGCATCGGTTTCGCCAAAATACTCAAGCAACATACGACTCCGGCACTTCACTGTACTTGTACCGTATTCAATTACCGCTTCAATTCTTTTTTTCAGCTCATTTTTTCGTAAATCGTAACTCTCTTTCGAAATTTTTACCCGTTCAACCGATATCCGTTCTTTAACAAAATAGATGTATGGCGTACGATTTCGGGGTACATAATCGACAATTTTCGATTTTCGCAAATGCGTTAAATAGTTATAAACCTGTTCCTGATTGATGCCTGCCCGTTTTGCCAGCAACTCCTCGTCAATAGCTACATAACCGTTAAACAGCCCGGTATACGAACGTAAAACAAGTTTAATAAAACTATCGAAATTGGCATTTGCCACCTGAAATCGGTACAATTCGTCGCGTGAAACAACAAAGCATACCCGCGACGGGCTATCCACCTCTTCGGTAAATTCGAGATAACCTTCGCGTTGCAAAATTTTCAGACTGTTATAAACCATTGCCTGCTGAAATTTAAACGCCTGTGCAAATCCCTGTAAATGAAATTCGAAAATCTGCCCTTTTCCAAAACCAACGGCAATTTCGAGATAATTACAAAGTGCATCGTAAATACGTTTTATATTTGCCATCTCGGGGAAAGCCACCGAAACATGCTTTTTCAGCTTTGTTGTATCGGTATTATTATAAAGCAAAACAGCAGCCGATTTTTTGCCGTCGCGCCCTGCCCTGCCCGCCTCCTGATAATAGGCCTCTAACGAATCGGGCGGTTGAATATGAATAACAAAACGAACATCGGGCTTGTCGATTCCCATTCCAAAAGCATTGGTAGCTACAATAACCCGTGTTTTGCCGGCAAGCCAGTTATCTTGTTTTGTACTTCGCACCAAATTACTTAACCCTGCATGGTAAAAATCGGCAGAGATGGCACTCTTTTTCAATTCATCGGCAATTTCGCGTGTCGCTCTCCGGCTCCGTACATAAATAATTCCCGAGCCCTTTACTTTTTTAATCGTATCGACCAAATAGCCAATTTTATTTTCAACATTACGAACCAGATAACTGAGATTGTTGCGTTGAAACGACATTTTGAGAATATTCTTTTTTTGAAATCCCAGTTTTTTCTGAATATCGTCGGCAACTTTAGGTGTGGCTGTGGCAGTTAATGCAAGAATATTAACATTGGGAAGAATTTCGCGTAAACGAATAATATTCATATAACTCGGGCGAAAATCGTAGCCCCACTGCGAGATACAGTGAGCTTCGTCGACTGTAATAAGATTTACATTCATCTGCTCCAGACGCTCTCTGAACCGGTCTGAATTTAACCGCTCGGGCGAAATGTAAAGAAATTTATATTTGCCCCAGACCGCATTGTCGAGCGTTATTTTAATTTCGCGCCCCGACATCCCGCTATGAATTGCCAACGCTTTAATTCCGCGCCGGTTCAAGCTCTCAACCTGGTCTTTCATGAGTGCGATCAGTGGAGTGATTACAATGCAAATTCCCTCCTTCGACAGCGAAAACACTTGGAAAGTAATCGACTTACCACCACCGGTAGGCATTAGTCCAAGCGTATCGTTTCCATCGGCCACCGACTCAATAATATCGAGCTGTAAAGGACGAAAATCGGGATACCCCCAATACCTTATTAATATCTGCTGAAAACTTTCCATTAATACAAATTAAGAAATCATTCTGTGGTTTAACAATTTTTATTGCTCAAAACAGTTGTTGTAAGAAAAATATTCCATCGTAATCTGCTATTTTTTTGTAGTTTTGCGCATTAATAAAAAAACATAAAAATAATAAAACATGTCGTTTCTTTCGGATAAAATACAATTTGAAGGTTTAACCTTCGACGATGTTCTTTTAGTTCCCTCATACTCAGAAGTATTGCCTCGCAGCGTCGATCTCTCTTCAAAATTCACACGTTCAATAACCATTAATACTCCCATTCTTTCGGCAGCTATGGATACAGTTACCGAAAACAAGATGGCGATTGCCATTGCCCGGGAAGGTGGAATTGGAGTGATTCATAAAAATATGGGAATTGTTGAGCAGGCCCATCAGGTAACAACAGTAAAACGGGCAGAAAACGGTATGATTTACGATCCGGTTACCATTACCGCCGAAAAAACCGTTAGCGATGCGCTCGATATTATGGCATCGTATAAAATTGGAGGAATTCCGGTTGTCGATAAAAACAGGTTTCTGGTGGGTATTGTTACCAACCGCGACCTGCGATTCGAGCGAAATATGAATCGTCCCATTCACGAAGTAATGACAAAAGACAATTTGGTTTCAACCACCGAATCGACAGATTTGGAAAGTGCTGCCGACATTCTTCAAAAATATAAAATTGAAAAACTGCCGGTTGTCGATAAAAATAACAAATTAATCGGGCTGGTTACTTATAAAGATATTACAAAAGCTAAAGATAAACCACTGGCTTGCAAAGACGAAAAAGGCCGGTTGCGTGTTGCTGCAGGAATTGGAATTGCCGGCGATACCATGGACAGGATTGACGAACTTGTAAAAGCCGATGTTGATGCTTTGGTAATTGACACTGCTCACGGACATTCGAAAGGCGTTTTAGAACTACTAAAAAAGATAAAATCGAAATATCCTGAAAAAGATATTGTTGCCGGTAATATTGGAACTGCCGAAGCTGCCATTGCGCTTGTAAAAGCCGGTGCCGATGCTGTTAAAGTTGGTATTGGACCAGGCTCAATCTGTACAACTCGGATTATTGCAGGAGTGGGTGTTCCTCAACTTTCGGCAATTTACAGTGTATCGCAGGCAATAAAGAACTCGGGAGTACCCGTAATTGCCGATGGTGGAATCCGCTATTCGGGCGACATTGTAAAAGCAATTGCTGCCGGTGCCGACTCGGTTATGGCAGGCGGACTATTTGCAGGAGTAGAAGAATCTCCCGGCGAAACAATTCTTTATCAGGGAAGAAAATTTAAATCGTACCGGGGAATGGGCTCGATTGAAGCGATGCAAAAAGGCTCGAAAGACCGCTATTTCCAAGACATGGAAGAGGACATTAAAAAACTTGTTCCCGAAGGAATTGCTGCACGGGTACCTTTTAAAGGAAGTTTGTACGAAGTGCTTTATCAGCTAATTGGTGGATTACGAGCCGGAATGGGATATTGTGGAGCACAAAACATTAGCGCTCTTCAAGAGGCAAAGTTTACTAAAATTTCAAATGCCGGAATTCTTGAGAGTCATCCGCACGATGTTAGTATAACACGCGAGGCCCCAAATTACAGTAGCCGGTAAAATCAAAATAAACAGTTTTATCAATCTATCCAGTTTTAATTATTTACTAATTTAATATTCTATGAAACGTATCATCTTTTCATTACTAATTGCGTGTGGCTTTGCAATTAGCAGTTATGCACAAAACAATGAGACCCTAATTACAATTGGGAATAAAAAAATAAGCAAATCGGAATTTGAACGTATTTATAAAAAGAACAACTCGAACTTATACGACGATTCAGATAGAAAAACTCCTGAAGAGTATGTTGATTTGTTTATAAATTTCAAATTAAAAGTGATGGAGGCCGAAAACCTGAAAATGGATACAAGCGCGGCCTTTATTAACGAATTAGCCGGCTACAGAAAAGAGTTGGCAGCTCCCTATTTGACCGATGTAAAGTACAACGAAAAGATGGTAAAAGAGTTGTATGACCGTATGAATAAGGAGGTGAATGCAAGCCATATTCTTATAACTGTTCCCAAAAATGCAACACCCGAGCAGGAAGAAGAGGCTCTTCAAAAAATTAAAAAAATACGAAAAGAGATTCTTGCCGGAAAAGATTTTAGCGAAGCTGCCGTTGAATATTCTAACGACCCGTCGGCAAAAAAGAACAAAGGAGTTTTGGGATATTTTACAGCGTTTCAAATGGTTGCTCCATTCGAAAATGCAGCATTTACAACTCCTGTAGGGAAAATCTCCGAACCAGTCAGAACCTCGTACGGGTTTCATCTGATTAAAGTGAATGACATTCGGAAAAATCAGGGAGAGCTTTTAGTTGCACATATTATGAAAATGTTTCCCAAAAATATGTCGCCCGAAGTGAAGGCAAAAAAGAGAGCTGAAATTGATAAGATATATAAAAAATTATTGGATGGAGCTGATTTTGCCGAGTTAGCAAAAACCGAATCGGAAGATAAAAGGTCGGCAAAACAGGGAGGTAAAATGCCATGGTTTAAATCGGGGCAAATTATTAGAGAATTTTCGGAACCTGCGTTTGCATTAAAAAACATAGGCGATTTTACAAAACCCATTGAAACAAAATTTGGTTTTCATATTATAAAAAAGCTCAACCAGCGAGGAGTGCCTCCGTTTGATAAAGCAAAAGCCGATATTGAAGCCCGGATTAAACGCGACCCGGCACGGAGCATTACCAGTAAAACAGCTTTTGTAAATAAACTAAAAGACGAATACAATTACAGCGAAAACAGCGATGGAATTGCAATTTTAAAAAAGAAAAAAATTGGTGACCGTTTTGAAAATGTAGATTTTGAGTTGTTTACTCTTGACGGGAAAACGTATAAATTCGATAAACTCAGAGTTTTTGTTGCAAAACACAACATTAAATCCGGCACCTATTTTAACAGTTTTAATAACTGGGTAATTGACGAAATTACCAACCTCGAAAATTCGAAACTTGAGGAAAAATACCCCGAATTCAAATATATGATGCAGGAGTATCACGATGGTATTTTACTTTTCAATATATCGGAAGAGAAAATTTGGAACAAAGCCGTTGAAGATACGGTAGGTCTCGAAGAATTTTATGCAAAAGATAAAAAGCGCTACATGTGGAAAGAACATTTTAAAGGCGAAATTTTAACCTGCAACGACTCTACAGTTCGCGAAGAGGCTGACAAATACTACTCGTCGGGGATGACAACCGAAGAAGTTAATCAGGTATTAAACGAAAAGAAAAAAGTATTTACGGTTACTTCCGGAATTTGGGAAGAAGGAAGCAACCCTATAATCGATTTTTATGTTTGGGGCAAAAGCAAACCTGAAGATTTAAACGAAACACTAACATTTATCAGAGGAGAAAAACTGCCTCCGGAGCCTAAAACACTCGACGAGGCACGCGGTTTATATATCTCCGACTATCAAAACGAATTGGAAAAAGAGTGGATAAAAGAGTTGCGTGAAAAATACCCGGTTAAAATCGATAAAAAGCTGTTAAAAACTGTAAAGGGTGTTTAAAAAAGGCACAAAATATATTTTCGTTTTATTAGGAGTACTTTTGGTTTTCGGTTGTTCGAAACCGGTTCAATCCGATAAAGAAATTGTTGCTCAGGTTAGCGATAAAAAGCTATATGCAAGCGATTTAGCCGAAATAATTCCAACCGACTTAGATGTTAACGATAGTATTGTAATGGCAAACGATTACATTACAAAGTGGGTAAAACACGAATTGCTTATTCAAAAAGCAAACGAAAATCTAACTCCCGAACAGAAAAATGTTACCCGCGAATTGGAAGAGTACCGGAACTCGCTTATTATTTACAAATATAAAAACGAGTTAATTCGCCAGCGAATGGATACAACCGTTACGCAGAAACAAATTGAAGACTATTACAACTCGAATAAAGCAGCATTTAACTTAAACAAAAATATTGTTAAAGCAATTTTTGTAAAAACTCCAAACGAAGTAGCAAATCCCTCACTGCTAAAAAGTTTAATTGCCGATACAACAGAAGAGGGACTAGCCGAACTAAAAGATTACTGCCTGCAATATGCCAAAGGATTCGATATTTTTATCGATAAATGGGTAAATTTTGAAACGGTAAAAAATAATATCCCTGAAAAAATAGATAATGACGCTCAATTTCTAACTCATAATAAACAGATTGAATTAAATGATTCAATTTATTATTATCTTGTCCGCATTCAGGATTATAAATTAAAAAACGAGCAAGCTCCTTTAGAATATGTTCAAGACAATATAAAAAAGCTTATACTAAACCAACGTAAAGTTGAGTTTCTAAAAGAGACAGAAAACAATATTTATAAAGAAGGAATTAGAAAAAACAAGTTCACGATTAAAAACTTCGAACAGAATAACAGGTAAATAATGAAACGAGAAATTAGGATTATTAAAACAGCAAGTATATTTTTTCTGGCATTACTTTTAGCCACACCGGGCTTTGCGCAAGACAAAGTAATTGACCAGATTGTTGCCGTGGTTGGAGGAAACACAATTTTAAAGTCGGAAATTGAACGGATGAACATCGACCAACTGGCACAGGGAATTACTTCGGAAGGCGATATGAAATGTGAGATTCTGGAGCAGTTTCTAATCGACAAACTATTGGTAGCCGAAGCCGAACACGATACATTAATTAACGTAACAGCAAGTCAGGTAAACCAACGAATGGACCAGCAAATGCAAATGTACATTTCGTACATCGGTTCGGAAAAAGCCGTTGAGGAATACTTTAAAAAGCCAATTGTTACCATAAAAGCAGAGATGCAGGAGGGAATTCGAAATCAATTGCTAAGTCAGCAAATGAAACAGAAGATTGTTGAAGATGTAAAAGTTACTCCTGCCGAAGTTCGGCACCATTTTAAAGAATTATCGGAAGACGAAATTCCCACCGTTCCCACACAATACGAATATGCACAAATTACATTACAGCCAAAAGTAACGCTAGAAGAAAAAAACCGGGTAAAAGCACGGCTGCGCGAATTAAAGAAAAGAATAGAAGACGGGGCAAGTTTTGCAACAATGGCTGTTCTTTACTCCGAAGGCCCGTCGGCAAAAGACGGTGGTGTTATAGGTTACCTTGGGCGCGGACAATTAGATCCTGCCTATGCAGCAGTGGCATACAACCTAAAACCCGGCAAGGTTTCGAACGTAGTTAAAAGTGCGTTCGGATATCATATTATTCAACTTGTCGATAAAAAAGGAGAAAAAGTAAATACACGCCACATTTTAATAAAACCTAAAATTTCGGTTGAAGCAAAAGAGGAGGCATACAATCGTTTAGACAGTCTGGCAAATTTAATACGGAAAGATGAAATTACATTCGAACAGGCTGCTATGATGTTTTCGTACGACAAAAACACGCGCAACAACGGTGGAATAGCTATCAACCCGAAAACAATGTCGTCGAAATTCTCGATTGAAGAACTCGATGGCGACGTAAGTAAAATCTTAACGTCGATGAATGTGAATGAAATTTCAAAACCATTCGAAACAAAAACCATAGAAAACCAACAGACAGTTTTTAAAATTGTTAAGCTGCTTAAGAAAATAGATGCACACAAAGCGAACCTGCAAAACGATTATCAAAAGCTGGCTGATATGTATCTGGCAAAAAAGAAAGAACAAGTTTTACAAGACTGGATATCAAAACGCCAGTCGGACACCTACATCAGGATTGACCCGACTTATGCCAACTGTAATTTTAAGTTTAAACACTGGATTAAATAGAAAGAGTTAAGCTGATTTTTTTAATAAAAGGAAGAATTGAATATGAATTTTAAAAACGACGTTGAAGCACTCGATGCATTGCGCAATAAATTCGATGAGTTAACAAAAGAGATAGGTAAAGTAATTTATGGGCAGGACGAAGTAATCACACAGGTTTTAATTTCATTATTTAGTCGTGGTCACGTTCTGTTAATTGGCGTGCCGGGACTGGCAAAAACCCTGTTGGTAACCACCATTGCCGAAATTCTCGGACTGAAATACAACCGTATTCAGTTTACACCCGATTTAATGCCTTCCGATATAATTGGCACCGAAATTCTCGACAACGAACGAAACTTTAAATTCATTCAGGGGCCGCTCTTCGCCAACATTATTTTGGCAGACGAAATAAATCGTACACCGCCAAAAACGCAATCGGCACTACTCGAAGCCATGCAAGAGAAATCGGTTACTGCTGCCGGCCAGCATTTCGAACTCGACAAACCATTTTTTGTTCTGGCAACGCAAAACCCTATTGAACAGGAAGGAACTTACCCACTACCCGAAGCTCAACTCGACCGGTTTATGTTCTCCGTATGGCTCGATTATCCGAAATACGAAGATGAAATTACCATTGTAAAAAACACAACATCGACTTTAGATGTCGATTTAAAACCCATTATAACCGGAAAAGAGATTCGGTACTACCAAGAATTGATTCGGAAAATTCCAATTAACGACAACGTATTAAAATATGCTGTTGAACTGGCTGCAAAAACACGCCCGAATACTGAAAAAGCAGCAGAAATTTCCAATAAATTTCTAAAATGGGGTGCAGGTCCGCGTGCCTCGCAATATTTGGTTTTAGGGGCAAAAACACACGCAGCTTTACACGGAAAATATTCGCCCGACATAGAAGATGTAAAAGCAATAGCACCTTCTATTTTGCGCCACCGTATTATTAAAAACTACAAAGCCGAAGCCGAAAATATTTCGGTTGACGATATTATTAACAAACTGCTTTAATGTTTCCGCTATTTGCAAATAGAACTGTAAAACTCTCTCCCACTCTTTCGACATTCTTATTTTTGGCGTTTGTATTTATTTCGTCAGTTGCTTTTTCTCAGGAGAAAAAAAAGGTAGAAATACTTTACTCGGGTTATGGCGAATCGGTGGACGGGAGAGGCACAAATGTTCAACGACTTGTCGACAGTGTTTACATTCGCCATAAAGATATTTTAATGTGGTGCGACACTGCTTACCTCTACTCGGGAACCAACAAAGTTGATGCTTACGGCCATGTTCACATCAAACAGGGCGACACACTCGACTTATATGCAGCCAATATTCTTTACAACGGCGATATTAGCTTTGCACGCGCCTGGGGAAACGTGGTTTTACGAAACAAAACAACACACCTCTATTCCGATACAATTGATTACGATTTAGATAAAAACATAAGCTATTACAACTGTTACGGTAAAATTGTTGACAGCACAACCACCCTCACAAGTAAAATCGGGAAATACTACATGGATGACGATATTATCGACTTTTATATCGACGTTAAAGGAACAAATAAAAAGTTCACTCTCGAAAACGATACCTTAAAATACAATACGGTAACCGGAAAAATGTTTGTTGAAGGTCCCACAATAATTCGCGATTCGGCTAATACACTATTTACTAAATTTGGTTGGTACGACTCGAACACCGGCGAAGTAGAATTACAGCGAAAAGCAATTATTTATAATAACACACAAAAAATAGAGGCCAAATATATTCGATACGATAAAATTACCGGAAGAGGAAAAGCACGAGGGTCGGTGCGAATTGAAGACACAAAAAATCGCTCGATTATTACAGGAAACAAAGCAAAATTCAATAAAATAACCGAAAAAGCAATGGTAACCGATTCGGCTGTTTATATCACGTACACCAGTTCCGACACGCTCTTTTTACATGCCGATACGCTGCGCACTTCGCCCGACACAATTGAGGACGAAAAGATAATCTCTGCCTATTATGGCGTTCGTTTTTTCCGTACCGATATGCAGGGAATTTGCGATTCGATGGTCTATTTTACAAAAGACTCGGTAATTCAACTCTATCAAAACCCTGTAATATGGTCGGAGAACCACCAACTTTCAGCCGATTTAATTGAGATGCAACAGCATGCTGATGGCCCCGATGAACTCCATATGACAAAAAACAGTTTTATCATTTCGAAACAAGACACCGGGCAGTTCGACCAAATAAAAGGGAAAGAAATGGTGGGCTACATTGTTAACAGGGAGCTCACAAAAATTGATGTAAACGGTAACGGACAAACACTGTATTATGCACGCGACAAAGACGAAATTATTGGATTAAACAAAGCCGAAAGCAGCAAAATATCAATCCGTTTTAAAGAGGGTAAAATTCATAAAATCTATTTTATTAAAGCACCCGAAGGCGAGCTAAAACCGCTCGATAAAGTTTCCCAATCCGACAAAGAGCTAAAAGATTTCGACTGGATGGTACGAAAACGCCCCTTCTCGAAATACGATATTTTTCGAAAAGAAGATTTAGTTCCGACTGAAAGAATAGCCAGCCCCAAAAAAGAGAAAGAAGATTTAAGGTAAACTTGTATCCCTAATCCCAAAGTTTTTAAAAACACAACGTTACTTTATTACCTCAATTTAAATTATTCGAATAAAAAAGCGGTTATAATTTTCATTTTAAAAATAATTTTTGATATTTGCATCAAATCGTAAGTAAATAATGAGAAACAATATCAACATAAGTATTCTAAACCTAATTATTGGTGTTATTCTTCTGGCGTTGAAGAAGTGAGAATGGTATGTTGAAAAATAATATTTAAAATTAAAGCCATTCTCGAATTAAGAGAGTGGCTTTTTTTTGATTAAATATTTATCACAAAAAATTAAAAATAAAAACTTAATAACAAATAAGATGAGCGACAGACTTTACATTTTCGACACAACCTTACGCGATGGCGAACAAGTTCCGGGTTGTCAATTAAACACAGTAGAAAAGATTGAAGTTGCAAAAACGCTGCAAGAATTGGGAGTTGACGTAATTGAAGCCGGCTTCCCCATTTCGAGCCCCGGCGATTTCGAATCGGTAGTAGAACTTTCGAAAGCGGTTACCTGGCCAACCATTTGTGCCCTTACCCGCGCAGTTGAAAAAGATATTGATGTAGCCGCTGAGTCGCTAAAATATGCAAAAAAAGGGCGTATTCACACCGGAATAGGAACGTCCGATTTTCATATTTACCATAAATTAAACTCAAACCCCGATGCCATTATCGAGCGTGCTGTGGCTGCCGTAAAATATGCAAAAAAATATGTCGAGGATGTGGAGTTTTATGCCGAAGATGCCGGACGTACCGACAATGTTTATTTGGCAAAAGTAATTGAAGCAGTAATAAAAGCAGGTGCAACTGTTGTAAATATTCCCGACACAACAGGGTACACTCTTCCGAACGAATTTGGAGAGAAAATTAAATTCCTTACCGAGAACGTAAAAGGAATTCACAACGCAATTATTTCAACACATTGCCACAACGACCTTGGAATGGCTACTGCAAATACCGTTTCAGGAATTATGAATGGTGCCCGTCAGGCCGAAGTTACCATTAACGGAATTGGCGAACGCGCGGGAAATACCTCGCTCGAAGAGGTGGTAATGATTCTGAAAAGTCGCTACAAAACATTAAATATTGAAACCGGAATTAATACGAAAAAAATATATGGAGCCAGCCGTTTGGTTTCAACTCTTATGAATATGCCGGTTCAACCCAACAAAGCAGTTGTTGGGCGAAACGCCTTTGCACACTCGTCAGGAATTCATCAGGACGGTGTATTAAAAAACCGCGAAAACTACGAAATAATGGACCCGAGCGATGTAGGAATAAACGAGTCGGCAATTCTGTTAACTGCCCGAAGTGGCCGCGCAGCATTGAAGCACCGTTTAGAACTTCTTGGATTCGAATTCAGCAAAGAAAAATTAAACGAGATTTACGAAGAATTCCTGCTTCTTGCCGATAAGAAAAAAGATATCCGCGACGACGATATCGCTCTTTTAGTTGGCGATGCAACCCGCAAAGAACGACGCATAAAATTAAGCTACCTGCAAGTGGTTACCGGTAAAGATTTAAAACCAATGGCAAACGTTACACTCGACATTGCAGGCGAAAAATTCACTGCAACATCGTCGGGAAACGGACCGGTTGACGCTGCAATTAAGGCGGTAAAACAAATTATTCATCGACAAATTGTTATCGAAGAATTTTTAGTGCAGGCAATTACCCGCGGCAGCGACGACATTGGAAAAGTACATATGCAAATAGAGTATAATAAAAATATCTTTCACGGATTTGGCGCTCATACCGATATTATTACTGCCTCGGTTGAAGCCTATTTAGATGCTATTAACAAACTTCCGGTTACGAAATAGTTCGGAATTCAACAATTAACGCGTTAAGAAAACTTAGTAATAACCAGGATTTCAGTTGAGAAAATAAAAAATAAAAAACAAAATATGACATCAAAAACATTATTCGATAAAATTTGGGATGCGCACGTTGTTAAAGAGGTTGAAGGCGGCCCAAATGTATTGTATATCGACCGGCATTTTATTCACGAAGTAACCAGTCCGGTGGCATTTTTAGGTCTAAAAAACCGGGGATTAAAAGTTTTTCGTCCCGACCAGACTACGGCAACTCCCGACCATAACGTGCCTACAATTAACCAACACATTGCAGTAAAAGACGAACTTTCGCGTACTCAGCTCGAAATGTTAAAAGCCAACTGTACCGAACACGGTATTGTTCATCACGATTTAGGAAGCGAAGGACACGGCGTGGTTCATATTATTGGCCCCGAAATGGGACTTACACAACCCGGAATGACAATTGTTTGTGGCGACAGTCACACATCGACGCACGGTGCGTTTGGTGCCATTGCTTTCGGAATTGGAACCAGCGAAGTGGAGATGGTTTTGGCAAGCCAGTGCATAATGCAGCCCAAACCGAAAAAAATGAAAATTACCGTAAACGGAAAACTGGCTGAAGGAGTTACAGCAAAAGACATTGCGCTTTATATAATTTCGAAAATATCAACCAGCGGCGGAACCGGCCATTTTATTGAATATACCGGGTCGGCAATAAAATCGCTTTCAATGGAAGGCCGTATGACACTCTGCAACCTCAGTATTGAATGTGGTGCACGCGGTGGAATGATTGCCCCCGACGAAACGACATTCGAATATGTTAAAGGCCGGAAATATGCTCCCAAAGGGGCAGAATGGGACAAAGCCGTTGAAAAATGGAGAGAGTTAAAATCGGACGATGATGCAGTTTTCGATACCGAATTAACATTCGATGCTGCCGATATTGAACCGATGATTACCTACGGAACAAATCCTGGAATGGGAATGGGAATCACTCAAACTATTCCAACCACCGACGGAATGGTTGGCAGCGACAAAACATCGTTCGAAAAGTCGCTGCAATATATGGGTTACAACGCCGGCGAAGCCATTAAAGGAAAGCCGGTTGATTATGTATTTCTTGGAAGTTGTACCAACGGACGAATTGAAGATTTTAGAGCGTTCACCAATTTTGTAAAGGGAAAGAAAAAAGCTCCAAACGTTACGGTTTGGTTGGTTCCCGGTTCAAAACAAGTTGAAAAACAAATAAAAGAAGAGGGATTGGTTGAGATTTTAGAAGAGGCCGGTTTTAAATTACGCCAGCCCGGTTGTTCGGCCTGTTTAGCAATGAACGACGATAAAATTCCTTCAGGAAAATATTCAGTATCAACATCGAACAGAAATTTCGAAGGCCGGCAGGGACCCGGTGCACGAACACTGCTTGCAAGCCCGTTAACAGCGGCAGCAGCAGCAATTACAGGAGTAATTTCCGACCCACGAGAATTGAAATAAAAAAACAGCAAAAACAGATAAAATGGCATACGATAAATTTTCAACAATAACATCGCCGGCAGTTCCACTTACAATAGAAAATGTGGATACCGACCAGATTATACCCGCACGATTCTTAAAAGCTATTGAGCGCAAAGGATTTGGCGACAATCTTTTTCGCGACTGGCGGTTCGAAAAAGATGGCAGCGAAAAAGCCGGATTTCCATTAAACGACAAAAAATATTCGGGTAAAATTTTGGTTGCCGGTAAAAATTTCGGAAGCGGTTCGAGTCGCGAACACGCTGCATGGGCAATTTACGATTACGGATTCCGTGTTGTGGTATCGAGTTTCTTTGCCGATATTTTTAAAGGAAATGCTCTAAATAACGGATTGCTTCCGGTTGTGGTAACTCCTCAATTCCTTCAAAAAATATTCGCTGCAATTGAAAAAGACCCGGCTACAACGTTTGAAGTAAATTTAGAAAAGCAAACATTTACAATTAATCAAACCGGTGAAACCACCAACTTCGAAATAAATCCGTATAAAAAACATTGTTTACAAAACGGGTTAGACGATATTGATTATTTGGTTGAAATGCAAAATGAGATTGAAGCATTCGAAGCAGCAAAATAAAACAACAAAAAATGACAGGCAGAACAGTTGATATAAAAGGGAAGCACCTGATAATTATGGACACTACTCTTCGCGATGGTGAACAAACATCGGGCGTTTCGTTTAGCGAAGGCGAAAAACTTAGTGTAGCAAAAGTACTGCTTAAAAGTGTTGGTGTAGACCGGATAGAAATTGCATCGGCAAGAGTTTCGGAAGGCGAATTCAGAGGCACAAAAAGGGTTATGAAATGGGCAGCCGAAAACGGATTCCTCGAGAAAGTTGAGGTACTGGGATTTGTCGACGACAAAATTTCGTTGCAGTGGATTGCCGATGCAGGCGGAAAAGTAATTAACCTGCTTTGTAAAGGGTCGCTAAAACATGTTACCGAGCAGTTACGGAAATCGCCCGAGCAACATGTTGCCGACATTAAAAACGTTTTGGCCAACGCTGCCGAAATGGGGATTAAAGTAAATATCTATCTCGAAGACTGGTCGAACGGAATGCGAAGCTCTAAAGAGTACGTTCATTTTATGATTTCGGAACTGAAAGACGAAAATGTAGAACGTATTATGCTTCCCGACACACTGGGTATTTTAGACCCCGATGAAACCTACAATTTCTGTAATGAAATGATTACATCGTTTCCGAAAGTGAATTTCGATTTTCATGCTCATAACGATTACGACCTTGCCATTGCCAACGTTTTTCATGCCATAAAAGCGGGAATTGATTGTGTGCACACCACCGTAAACGGGCTGGGCGAACGGGCAGGAAACGCCCCGCTTTCGAGTGTAATTGCAACCATAAAAGACCACCTGAAAATGAAAACCAACGTGAACGAAAGCGAACTTAACAAAGTTTCGCGGTTGGTTGAAACATTTTCAGGAATACGTATTCCGACAAATAAACCGTTAATTGGCGAATTTGTTTTTACGCAATGCAGTGGAATTCATGCCGACGGCGACAGCAAAAACAATCTCTATTTCAACGAGTTATTGCCCGAGAGGTTTGGTAGAATAAGACAGTATGCATTGGGAAAAACCTCGGGGAAAGCCAATATTAAAAAGAATTTACAAGACTTGGGCATTGAACTCGATGCAGAGTCGTTAAAAAAAGTAACACAAAAAATTATTGAACTCGGCGATAAAAAAGAGTCAGTTTCGAACGACGAACTCCCCTACATTGTTGCCGACGTATTGCAAAACGATTTCGTTGAACAGAAAATTAAAGTACTCAATTACTCGGTAAATTATACTATGGGACTGCGGCCGGTTGCCAACGTTGCACTGGAAATTGACGGAAAACAGTACGAAGAGTTCAGCGATGGTGACGGGCAATACGATGCTTTTGTAAAATCGCTTCGAAAAATATACAAGCGCCTTGGTAAGAATTTCCCGAAATTAATCGATTACGTTGTAACCATTCCTCCAGGTGGAAAAACCGATGCACTGGTAGAAGCAGTTATCACTTGGAAAAATAAGAATGAGTTTAAAACAAAAGGATTAGACCCCGACCAAAATACGGCTGCTATGAAAGCAACCATTAGAATGTTAAACATTATAGAAAATGATTTTAATCCCGGGATTTTTGATAAATTAATGGGAGCAATTTCGTAAAACAAATAAAAATAAATAAAACAACCACGATTAAAGAGTTAGCACAAAAAAGAATAATTATAATTTCTTGTCTTGTGTCTTGTGTCTTGTGTCTTGTGTCTTGACTCTTGACTCTTGACTCTTGACTCTTGTATCTTGATTCTAAATTTAAAAAAGATGAAACTGAATATCGCAATTCTTCCGGGCGACGGAATAGGACCGGAAATCGTTGAGCAGGCAATGAAAGCTGTTAAAGCTGTTGCCAACAAATTCAATCACGAATTAACTTATGAATACGGAATAACAGGTGCCTCGGCAATTGACAAAGTGGGCGACCCGTACCCACCCGAAACGCACGAAC
>JALUZN010000409.1 GCA_027011835.1 Draconibacterium sp.
GCAAAGTATGTATATACCTTCGGAGCTGGCAAAGCAGAAGGTAAGACAGACATGAAAAACCTCCTTGGAGGTAAAGGTGCAAACCTTGCAGAAATGAACCTTATTGGAGTTCCGGTTCCACCCGGATTTACAATTACCACCGAAGTTTGTACTGCGTATAACGAAGAAGGTGAAGAGAGTACATTCAACAAAATTAAGCCTGATGTTGAAAAAGCAGTTGCTCAGGTTGAAGAGTTAACAGGAACGAAATTTGGAGACAAAGAAAATCCATGCCTTGTTTCGGTACGTTCGGGTGCTCGCGCATCGATGCCGGGAATGATGGACACGGTTTTAAACCTTGGTATGAATGACGATGCTGTTGAAGGCATTACAAAAAAATCGGGAAATGCACGTTTTGCCTGGGATTCGTACCGTCGGTTTGTACAAATGTACGGCGATGTTGTTCTTGATATGAAACCTGCAAGTAAAGAGGAAATTGACCCTTTTGAAGAGATTATAGAAACATTAAAAGAGGAAAAAGGAATTCAGTTAGATACAGATTTTACCACTGAAGACCTTAAAGAGCTTGTAGTTCGTTTTAAAGCTGCTGTTAAAAAAGTTACCGGTAAAGATTTTCCAACCGACCCATGGGAGCAACTTTGGGGAGCAATTGCAGCTGTTTTTAACAGTTGGAATAACGACCGTGCAATTCTTTACCGTCGTTTAGAGCAAATCCCCGACGAGTGGGGAACTGCAGTTAATGTTCAAGCTATGGTATTTGGAAATATGGGTGCTAACTCTGCAACAGGAGTTGCATTTACCCGCGATGCCGCAACAGGAGAGAACATTTTTAACGGCGAATATTTAATTAACGCCCAAGGTGAAGATGTAGTTGCCGGAATTCGTACGCCACAGGAAATTACAATTGAAGGTTCCAGAAAATGGGCTGCTCTTCAAGGAGTAAGCGAAGAGGAGAGAGCTTCAAAATATCCATCGTTAGAGGAGTCGATGCCGGAAATGTATAGGCAATTGAATGAAACTCAGCAAAAATTAGAAGCCCACTACAAAGATATGCAAGACCTTGAGTTTACCATTCAGGACGGTAAATTATGGTTACTGCAAACACGTAACGGAAAACGTACAGGTGCTGCTATGGTAAGAATTGCCATGGAGATGTTGGAAGAGGGAATAATTGATGAAAAAACCGCTTTACAACGTATTGAGCCAAATAAACTGGATGAATTGCTTCACCCTGTATTCGATACAGCTGCAATGAAATCGGCAAATGTTTTGGCCAAGGGATTACCTGCTTCGCCAGGAGCAGCAACCGGCCAAATTATTTTCTTTGCCGACGAAGCTACAAATTATCCTGAAACCGTTTTGGTACGAACTGAAACTTCGCCCGAAGATTTAGAAGGAATGCACATTGCTAAAGGTATTTTAACAGCTCGCGGAGGAATGACCTCGCACGCTGCTGTTGTTGCCCGCGGAATGGGTAAATGCTGTGTGTCGGGTGCCGGTAATGTAAAAATAGATTACAAAACCCGAATAATGAACATCGACGGTGTAGAATTTAAAGAGGGCGACTGGATTTCGTTAAATGGCTCGACCGGAGAAGTTTACAAAGGAAAAGTTGCAACAATGGATCCGGCTCTTAGCGGAAACTTTGGTAAAATTATGGATTTGGCAGCAAAATATACCCGCATGACTGTTCGTACAAATGCCGACTCGCCTGCCGATGCAAAAGTTGCACGAAACTTTGGCGCACAGGGAATTGGACTTTGCCGTACCGAGCACATGTTCTTCGAAGGCGAAAGAATTAAAGCAATGCGCGAGATGATTCTGGCAAAAACAGAAGCAGACCGCAGAGAAGCACTCGATAAGCTACTTCCTTATCAGCGCGAAGATTTCGAAGGTATTTTGGAAGCCATGGAAGGATACGGAGTTACAATTCGTCTGCTCGATCCACCATTGCACGAGTTTGTTCCTCACGAAGAGGCAAACCAAAAAGAGATGGCCGACGAAATGGGAATTTCGGTTGACGATATAAAAGCTCTGGTTGAAGACCTTCACGAATTTAACCCGATGTTAGGACACCGAGGTTGCCGTTTAGGAAATACATATCCTGAAATTACAGAGATGCAGGCACGCGCAATTATTGAAGCTGCTGTAAATCTGAAGCAAAAAGGAGTTGATGCTCGCCCGGAAATTATGGTTCCACTGGTTGGTACTGTAAAAGAGTTGAAATTGCAGGCTGAAATTATTCATGCAACGGCAGCAAAAGTATTCGAAGAGAAAGGTGAGAAAATTGACTATTTAGTTGGAACAATGATTGAAATTCCTCGTGCTGCAGTTACTGCCGACCAAATTGCGGAAGTTGCCGAGTTCTTCTCGTTCGGAACCAACGACCTTACACAAATGACATTCGGTTACTCGCGCGACGATGCCGGTAAATTCTTACCTATCTATATCGAAAAAGGAATCTTGAAAAACGATCCTTTCCAGATTTTAGATCAGGAAGGTGTTGGACAAGTTGTTAAAATGGGTGTTGATAAAGGCCGTAGCGTAAAACCAAAACTTAAAGTTGGTATTTGTGGAGAACATGGCGGCGAACCTTCATCGGTTATGTTCTGCGACAGTGTTGGAATGGACTACGTTAGTTGTTCGCCATACCGTGTACCAATTGCACGTGTTGCTGCTGCTCAGGCAAATCTGAAATAAACTCATTTCAAATATAAAATTAAAGCCGTTCAAAATAAATTGAACGGCTTTTTTTTGTAATCTTTTAGATGAATATTCTTAAACCAGATCGTTTCCCGGGTTTTTTACACCAAATTATTTTATCAATTCAAAAGATTGTCTGGCAATTTCCAACTCTTCGTTTGTTGGAATAATTAAAACTTTCGTTTTACCATTCACAACATTAATTTCACGAATATTACTGTTCCGTATTTTATTCTTTTCGGTATCGAGTTCAATGCCAAAGTAGCTCATATTTTCGCAAACATATTTACGAACAAGCGAGTCGTTTTCTCCCACTCCTGCAGTAAAAACAATGGCATCAAGTCCGTTCATTGCAGCGGCATAATTACCAATGTATTGTTGAATACGATACGCATACATTTTATAGGCAAGTTTAGCAACCTCATCGCCGTTTAACGCACGCGATTCAATATCGCGCATATCAACGTCGCCGGTTAATCCGAGCATTCCACTCTCTTTGTTAAGTATTTTGGCAACTTCCTGAATTGAATATCCTTTCTGTTCAACCAAATAAAAAATTATCGATGGGTCGATATCTCCTGAACGAGTACCCATAATTAATCCGCTAAGCGGCCCCAGTCCCATTGTTGTGTCAATACAAATACCACCGTCAACTGCAGCCATCGATGCACCATTCCCAATATGGATTGTAATTACTTTTGCTTCTTTTTTACCTAAATAATCAATGGCCTTTCCCGATACATATTTGTGCGATGTTCCATGAAATCCATATTTGCGAATTCCCATATCTTCGTACATTTCAACAGGAATAGCATACCGAAATGCAACCTCGGGCATGGTTTGATGAAAAGCGGTATCGAATACAGCAATCTGCGTTGCATTTGGGAACACTTTTTCGGCAACTTCAATTCCTATTAAGTTTGCAGGATTGTGAAGCGGTGCCAGTGGAAACAGTTCTTTAACTTTTGCTTTTACCTCGTTGGTAATAACAACCGTTTTTGCAAACGATTCGCCCCCATGAACCACACGATGACCAACAGCCTTAATTTCGGATGGATTGGAGATAACACCAACCTTTTTATCGGTTAAAAGCTCTGCAACTCGCTCTAATCCAACAATGTGATTTGGAATTGGAAACGACTCTTTTATTTTATTCTCTTTCCCTCCGATAAAAGTTTTATGGGTAATATTGCCTGTCTCCAACCCAATTCGCTCAACCAATCCACTGGATAGCGGCTGCTCGGTAACCATATCAATTAACTGATATTTTATTGATGAGCTACCTGCATTAACAACTAAAATATTCATTCGTATATAATTAAATTTAAATATTGCAATTCAGAAAAATAAACAGACGAGTCGAAATTGTAATTCCTGACTCATGGAACTCGCATGGGCATTTTCACATTAGCTTTTTATGTTTTGCCGACCATACTCGTTTTACATTTCAATAAATTTTTCTAAAATTATTCTTGATCTTGTGCCTGAATAGCAGTAATAACCACAGTATTAAAAATATCGTCAACCGTACAGCCCCGGCTTAAATCGTTTACGGGTTTATTTAATCCCTGCAACATTGGGCCAATGGCAACTGCATTGGTTTCGCGCTGAACAGCTTTGTAAGTATTGTTTCCGGTATTTAAATCGGGGAAAATTAGTACGTTCGCTTTTCCGGCTACTTCCGAATCTGGCATTTTACTTTTTCCCACACTAGCATCAACAGCGGCATCGTATTGAATAGGACCTTCAATTTTCAAATCGGGGCGTAAAGCAATTGCTTTCTTTGTTGCCTCCATTACTTTTTCAACTTCTGCTCCACTTCCCGAAGTACCCGATGAATATGAAAGCAGTGCGACTTTCGGATTTATTCCGAAAGCAATTGCCGACTCGGCCGATGAAATTGCAATTTCTGCCAACTGGTCGGAATTTGGATTAATATTTACGGCACAGTCGCCAAAAACTGAAACATGGTCGTCGAGGCACATGAAAAATACAGACGATACCGTTGAAACTCCCGGACGAGTTTTTACAAACTGCAATGCCGGTATAATAGTGTGTGCCGTTGTATGTGCAGCCCCCGAAACCATTCCGTCGGCATGCCCTTTATAAACCATCATTGTTCCGAAAAACGATACATCGAGCATGGTGTCGCGGGCATAATCTTCGGGGATGTTTTTATGTTTACGAAGCTCGTAATACGTTTTCCAGTAATCTTCGTAATATTCCGATTTTGCCGGATCAATAATCGTTACTTCATCTTCATTAATTTTTAACCCATTTTCCTGAGCTTTGGCCAAAATGTCTTCCCTGTTTCCCAGTAAGGTTACATCAACAACATTTTGTTCGACTAAATTTACTGCAGCTTCCAGAATTCTCGGGTCGGTACCCTCGGGCAAAACAATATGTTTCTTTTTCGATTTGGCTTTCGAAACCAAATTGTACTGAAACATTCGGGGAGTTAATACATTGCTCCTAAATCGCTTAAATCTATCGAGTGCAAAATCGGTATCGATATACTTTTCGAAAGTAGCAATACTTAACTCTATTTTTTTTGTATCGCCGGGTCTCACTTTCGATTTTACATTCCCTATTTTATTTGCAGTCACAAATGTTACCTCATCAACTAAAATAATTGGGACAACATTGGGCAATCCATCAATCAGTTTCATTATTGGTTTTCCGGGCGTTATTCCACCTGTTAAAATAATTCCTGCCAGACTCGGATAGTTTGCCGAGGCATTTGCCTGAAGCGCCCCCATAATAATATCGGAACGGTCGCCGGGAGTAATAACCAAACAGTTTTCGCCTACGCGGTCGAGGTAATTACGAAGCTGCATTGCCCCAATATTAAACTTCTCGGCACGCTTATTCATAAAATCTTCACCAAACAAAACTTCACCACCAAGTTCGTTATTAATCTCCTGAAGTGTAGGACTACTCAATTTTTTTACCTCCGGAATGAGACCGATTGCGGTTTCGGAAGGAATAACTTTTTTTAGTTCCTCCTCCATATTCTCACAATCGTTTTCGTTTACCCGGTTCATAAAAACAGCCAAAACGGTAACGTCTTTTTCGGTATATGTTTTTACTGCCAAATCGAGATTAGAAACGGCATCCATAATTTCTTTATCGTGAGCAGAACTTACAATTAATGCCGGGATTGAAAGGTTCTTTGCAATTTCGGCATTTAAATCGAACTCGAAAGCAACACCTTTACTTTCAAAATCGGATCCTTCAACAAGAACCACATCGAACTTAGCCTCCAGAGTTTTGTATTTCTCAATAATCCGGTCGATTAAAACCGACTCTTTCCCAGAGTTTTTCAAATGCACAACTTCCGAAATTGTAAATCCGTACGCCTCTTCGTAATTCATATCTAAATTAAAATACGACAGAATTGTTTCGATATGATTGTCTTTTTTCCCATTGGGAAAATCGCTGATTATGGGCCTGAAATAGCCCACTCTGCTAACTTTAGAAAGTAACAATTTTAACACTCCGAGTGCAACCACAATTTTACCGGTTTGAGACTCGGTATTTGCGATATAAATTCCCTTGTTCATTTTTTAAACTTAATTATTGATATCTATAATTATA
>JALUZN010000410.1 GCA_027011835.1 Draconibacterium sp.
CCCAACAGGTTTGTATTTATTCATTTTTAGGCTTATTTTTATACCTTAAAAGTAATATTTTTTATCTGTGTATCAAAAGTTTAATTTATAGAAGCCCCCTAAAGTATAAAAAGTATTGAAGTTCGTAAAGAACTAACTAACGGATGGGAATTGCGTAATGTAAAGAAAGGGCAGAATAGACAATATTAACTCTAATGAGATTACAAAAGCATGGTTCTTAATATGCTAGCGAAAGTAACTACAAAAGAAATTACGTGAGAAAAGAAATCGAAAACGTTTACATAAAACAAAGTGATTGCAAAACGAGAAGGAACACCGCAACAAATAATAGGCAACGCCTATTATAAAGAGTCACGCAAAATAAACGAGGGAGTATAAATTTCACCTACCTTCTGTTTGTTTTTCACAAATGCTGCTGCCTCCTCTCCCATTTTTTCAAAATCGACAGAGATGACCGTTATTCCGCCGCCAACAATCTGTTTCATAGGTGTATCGTTATACGACAGAACACCAACATCTCTTCCCAAATTAAGTTCTTTTGAACGACATGATTTTATAACACGAACCAAATCGGCATCGCGAACAACAAAATATACCTGTCCCTTTTTTATATTCTGCACGTCTAACTTTTTACTATTTTCGAACTCAATTTCGTGCTTTTTACAAAAACTTTCTACAGCAGGAACAATTTCGGCAGGGTGCGGTGTACTTTTTTTCTCGTACACCAAAATTAATTTATTATATTTTTTAAGTTGCGAAAGTCCCTCTTCCAAACAGTTTTTTACCGATGTATAAAAATCCTGTAAAATAAAATTCATTTTTCCGTTTTCGGGCTTTCCCATGTCGAGAATAAGCAGTTTGTTGGGGTCAATCTTTTCCAGAATCGGTTCAATGGATTTATGGTCGATATTCATTACCACATACATACTGTAGCGACCAAGACTCCCCTGAACAAGCTGGTTAAAAACATCGCAGTTATAGTGATGGAAAAGTAAATCGACAGAATATGTGTCGGGGAGGTTTTGGCGGAACGACTGATACAACTGCTCTTTAAATGCACTAAAATCGTCGAGCAACATAAAAACCTTAAACGATTCGGCAGCCACAAAATATCCTTTTTGCGGAGCCGATTCAATTAAATTTCGCTGTTTTAAAATAGAGTACGCTTTAAAAACGGTATCGCGCGAGAAACCGCTCTCGGCACTTAACTGGTTTACCGACGGCAACACATCGCCAACTTTTAACACTCCCGTATTTATGGCTTCGGCAATCGAATGCACCAGTTGCTGCAATTTAGTTTGCCCGGCCGATTCAGCAATTTTATAGATGAATTTCGACATTCAATTTTCAGGTACATCTGTTACTAAAAAACAGCTTTTATTTTTTCCAACGACAAATTCAGAACCTTTCGACAAATCACGTCCAGCTCGTCCTCACTGCCTTGCAAATGGAAAGTTGATTGGGAATACGTTGCCGATTCACCCGCTTTTAAAGCTAGCGCCGGCGACGACGTTTCCATCTCGTAAAACGGCCCCAACTGTTTGCCATCGGCAACAGGCCCGTCGTTATACGAATTTATTGCATCGCCTTTAAAGGGGTATTTTTGTAACTCCCAGGCCGAATTCACATAATCGGTTACGCCCTCTTTCACTTCGCATTTAATAATAGTAAGCAAATGATTATGCGC